>JAFXIZ010000075.1 GCA_017532725.1 Bacteroidaceae bacterium | reverse complement strand
GTAGCCACATCGGGGTGTTCTGTATCTAATACTTTAAGCCGGATTACTAAAGCCTTTTGATAATACTCCAAAGCCTTGGGGTAGTCGCCTTGAGAGTAATATGTTTGTCCAATATTATTATAGGTCGTAGCCACACTGGGATGTTCCGAATCGAATACTTTAAGCCGGATTACTAAAGCCTTTTGGTGATACTCCAAAGCCTTAGTGTAGTCGCCTTGATTATCGTGAACAGTACCTATATTATTATATGATGTAGCCACATCGGGGTGTTCCGGACCTAATACTTTAAGCCGGATTACTAAAGCCTTTTGATAATACTCCAAAGCCTTGGGGTATTCGCCTTGTGAGTAATATGCAAGGCCAATATTATTATAGGTCGTAGCCACACCGGGATGTTCCGAACCGAATACTTTAACTTGAATATCCAAAGCCTTTTGGAGATACTCCAACGCCTTGGGGTAGTTGCCTTGTGAATTATATACATAACCTATATTATTATATGATATAGCCACGTCGGGATGTTCCGGACCAAATACTTTAAGTTGTATATTCAGAGCCTTTTGATAATACTCTAATGCTTTAGGGTAGTCGCCTTGTGAATTATATATAGAACCTATATTACCATAGGAAGTAGCCACATCGGGGTGTTCTGTATCTAATACTTTAAGCCGGATTTCTATAGCCTTTTGGTGATACTCCAAAGCCTTGGGGTAGTCGCCTTGTGAAATATACACATAACCTATATTATTGTAGGATGTGGCCACATCGGGATGTTCCGGACCAAAAACTTTGAGTCGGATTTCTAAAGCCTTTTGATAATATTCCAACGCCTTGGGGTAGTCGCCAAAAGAATCAAGTATGATACCTATTCCGTTGTAAAAATATGCCACCCATTCCGATTCTTCACCATATTGCTTGATAGAATGGCTTAACCCTCGTTTATAATATTCTAAGGCTTTATCGTATTGGGCTTGATATACTCGTATAAATTCTCCGGCAGCATTTTGCCACTCGACATTTGTTGTGTCAAGTGCGGCTCGAAACTCTATATACTTGGCAGCCGAGTCATTTTGATGTTGCATAAGGAAGGTTTCATAAAAACTGTAGCATCGACGCGATAACTCGTCAATGTCCGATTTGTGAACTTCCTCGGCTTGCTCAATCTCTTCCTTCTTTTGTTGTATTACTTTGCCCTGTTCTATCACATCTGCCACCTGACTCTCTACATCGCCTCGGGTCTTGAGTAACGAATCGGCTCTTGCCAACTCTCCTTGTTCTATATAGTTGTTAACCTGACGGTAGAACTCATCAATACGGTCATAGTCGAGTGTAGAGTAGCGTTCGGCCATCTCTTGGATAAGTTTCTCGTTGTTTTTTTCATCGGCGTATAACTTTTGAAGGGCTTTATGGTATTCTTCTTGGGTAATTTTATTTTCAGATTTCAGCCTTTCAATTTCATCTTCGCGTGCTTGCAATTGTTGTCGCAGGGTACGTCTGATGCGTCGCTCGGAGTCGAGTTTGTCTTGTAATATTTGGTCGGGAGTCTCCATAACAAGAAAGAACGTATCCTGCGAATGAAGATAGGTTTTGGGAGCAGCATCGGCATCGACCAAGGCATAGTCCTTCTTGGTTACCGACTGCACCATAAACTGTTTACCCTTGACAGGAAAAGAGAACGAGCCATCGTTATTCTTAACACCCACGTCGGTTCTATCCTTTATCGACACAACAGCCCCGGGCAGTCCCACACCCGGTACATGTTTGTTATTTACCATTCTTCCACGTGTCTTCACCACGCCGTTTTGCATCTGCGCCATAATAGGAAATATCAGCAGAAGCGAAAAAACAATTAACCAAAATCTTTTCATAGTTTATGTGGTATTAGAATTTATCTCTGTATATCAATTAAATACAAATTGCCTTACCCTGCCCAGCCGGCACGGTCGAGGTTGCGATAGTTGATGGCTTCGCTGATGTGTTCGACGGTGATGTTTTCGCTGCAGGCGAGGTCGGCTATGGTGCGTGCTACTTTCAGTATGCGGTCGTAGGCACGGGCCGATAGGTTAAATCGCTCCATTGCCACCTTGAGGCGTTGCAAGCCCTCCTTATCGGGTACGGCGTAGCGATTGAGCATACGGGTGTTCATCTGTGCATTGCAATATACCCCCGGCTCGTTGACAAATCGGATGGCTTGCAGTTCGCGTGCTTGTATTACCCGTTGGCGTATTTCGCTGCTTGGCTCGGATGCTTGTGTCGAAGATATCTTTTCGAACGGAACGGGTACTATCTCTACTTGTATGTCGATGCGATCGAGCAGAGGCCCCGATATTTTGTTGAGATAGCGTTGTACAGCCCCTGGGGCGCATATACAGTCGCGTGTAGGGTGGTTGTAGTATCCACAGGGACAGGGATTCATCGAGGCTACGAGCATTACTCCTGCCGGATATTCGATGGTGTATTTGGCGCGCGAAACGGTTATCTTACGGTCTTCGAGGGGCTGGCGCATAACCTCGAGTACCTGACGGTTGAACTCGGGCAATTCATCGAGAAACAGCACTCCGTTGTGAGCCAAAGATATTTCGCCGGGTTGTGGGTAGGCACCACCTCCTACGAGAGCGACGCTCGATATGGTGTGGTGTGGTGCGCGAAAGGGGCGTTGCGACAATAACGATTCGCCTCCACGCATCTTGCCTGCCACGCTGTGTATCTTGGTGGTTTCGAGGGCTTCTTGCAGTGTGAGGGGAGGCAGTATCGAGGGGAGACGTTTGGCCATCATCGACTTGCCTGCTCCGGGAGGGCCTATAAGGATGATGTTGTGACCACCGGCTGCTGCTACCTCGAAGGCTCGTTTGACGTTTTCTTGACCCTTCACGTCGCTAAAGTCGAGCCCTGTCTTGTTGTAACTTTCGTAAAATTCGGCTCGGGTATCGAATACAGTGGGGGTAAGTTCGGTCTTTCCATCGAAGAAGTCAACTACCTCGCTCAAGTGTTTCACACCATATACATCGAGTTTGTTTACAACAGCAGCCTCGCGCACGTTATCTTGAGGAACGATAATGCCTTTGAAGCCCATTTCGCGAGCCTTTATAGCCATAGGCAAGGCACCCTTAATGGGGAGTATGCTGCCGTCGAGCGAGAGTTCGCCCATAAGCATATATTGGGGCAACTTCTCGGCCGATATTTGCTCATCGGCAGCCAACAGTCCTATGGCCAGTGGCAGGTCGTATGCAGCACCCTCTTTGCGAATGTCGGCAGGCGACATATTGACAATGACTTGTCGGCGAGGAAACTTGTAATTGTTGTGTGTGAGAGCCGATTGTATGCGTTCGTGGCTCTCCTTGACTGCGGCGTCGGGCAGTCCTACCATAAGAAAACGTATGCCCTTCGAGCAGTTTACTTCGATAGTCACTATCAAGGCGTCGATGCCCTGCATCGCAGCCCCAAAAACTTTTACAAGCATTGGTGTTGTCTGTTTTTATGGTTTGAATATAGGGTGTTCGATTGAATATTTATTGCGTGTGAGCAACGAGTCCAATTGTGTATCAACGTCGCTGTCGGGCAGTGATGAGGTTCTTACCAAAATATTGCCCACCGAGTCGGCCAGCATATATACGGGCATACGAGTGACGTTGTGTTTCTTGAGTTGCTTACTTGTATATATGGCATCGCCCCACATATCTACGATGGCAGTAGTATCGTTGTCGATGGCTTGGTGCCAGATGGCTGTGTCGCGGTCGAACGATAGGGCTACAACTTGCAGTTTCTCCTTGTCGTATTGCTCGGCATATTGTGCCAACTCTTTGCGCCACGAAGAGGCCTGACGGTTGTCGGCAGTCCATATACACAACAGTGTGGCCTTGCTGTTGCGAGGATTGACAAAGTGGAGCGAGTCTTTATCGTTGAGGTAACGCAGGTGTGGCAGTTTGTTGTTGTCGCCGTTGAATCGCAATTCATCGCGCAGGCGATTCATTGTCGTTGCGATAACGGGCAGTTGCGCATCATTGCTTAACTCTTGCCACAGCGAGTCGCAAAAGGCAAAGTTATCGTATCGCAACAGGTAGTCGCCAATGAGTACACTGCTCAGTTTGTTGTTGTGATGATGCTCTATATAGTTTATCAATAGCGAGTCGAGTCGTGCTGTATGGAGGTTGTATGTATCTTCCTTCTCCATCCCACGCTCAAGGTTGTAGCCCGATGTATAAGCGGCAGTAAAGATGTCGTTGTTTTTGCATATCAGTTTCCACAAGTCGCGATTGATGTGAGGGCCTTTCATTTTTATCTCATATTTGGCTTGTGCATCGCCCTCCAGTTCTACGCGCTCGCCGTTGTTCATATAGAGGCGCATATATGGTTGCCAAGCGTAGTCGTATAGTTGAACAGGAGTGTAAGCATTGTGTGCCACACCTCGCATCTCGAACTTGCCGTTTTCGGGCATCAAAGTGTCGATGGCAAATCCGTCGGGATGTTCATATATGGCATAAAGAGGATGCCCTCCCAAGTTGTTGAGTTTTCCTTTTATTACGAACGAGTCGTCTTCCTTACCACAAGCCACCACAAGCAGCAATGTGAGTAGAATAGGTGCAATATAGCGATTCATCTTTTTACTATTTCTCGCAAACTTACAAAAAATATTATCAACTCAAGCTATTCCCAGCAGTTCTATCTCAAAAATCAAGGTCGAGCCTCCCGGAATACCCGGTTGCGAGAACTTGCCATAGCCCATTTCGGCAGGAATATATAACTCCCACTTGTCGCCTATGTGCATCTGTTGCAAGGCTATAATCCAACCCTCAATCAAGTCGCACAGACGGCAAGCCAACGGCACACCTCCTCGGCTGCTGTCAAATTTCTTACCATTAATGGTGCGCCCTGTGTAATGGGCTGTAATGATGCTGCGGCGTGAGGGGGTAGCCGATGAGGCATCGCCCTGTGCCAATACCTTGTAGTATATACCTTTAGGTAGCGATTGTACGCCCTCCTCTTTTGCCTTTGCTTCGAGCCAATCTTTGTTGGCCTTGATGTATTCTTGTTTAGCCATATACAATATATAATATCAGATTATTACAAAGGTAGTAATTATATGATTATATACAAAAAGCAGCCCCAAGATTGTTTCTTGGGGCTGTCTATAAGAGTATGTAAGGGGGATTACAAAATCACTTTCTTACGGTTTACGATGTAGAATCCACGAGCGAGGTCGTCGATAACATTCATACCCTCGTACACTGTCTTAACGATAACGATACCGTCGGCACGAACAATGTGAATATCGGTAGCAACGGGAGTGATTACATAGAGAACACCACCGGCTGCATATATCTTCATATTGATGCTTTCAACGCTGTTCAAGCCTGTGTATTTGAAGCCGTCGAAGCCATATACACCATTGTTTACAAGTGTGAGGTCGCTTGTTTGGTTAGAACCACCACCTCCTTGACCGTTGTTGAAGATAACCATAGGAGTAACGAGTGTAGTAGCAGGAGTGAATGTCATTTCCCACATACCTTCGCTATTCATAGTCATAGGTTTGCCGGGCCAAGAGCCGAGTTGCTCGGCATTGCCGTTACCTGCATCCCAAACGTAAGCATATACTGTCGATGTACCCCAATTGGTGTCGTTGTAGTAGAAGCACCAGTTGCCTGTTGTGGGTGTATCGGGAGTGTCGGGTGTATCGGGTGTTTCGCCACCACCTTCACCGTTCTCGCCGGTGTAGCCACTGAAAGTATATATACCGTTGTTTACAAGGTCAAAGTCGCCGGTTTGTTCGCCACTGCCATTGTTGAATACTACCATAGGTTGTACAAGGGCATCGGTTGTTGTGAACGAAACTTCCCACATACCGTCGCTATTCTTGGTCATAGATGTACCCGACCAAGTACCGAGGTACTCTTTGTTGCTGTTGCCGTTATCCCATACATAGGCTTTTACTGTGCTCCAGTTGGTGTCTTTGTAGTAGAATGTCCAAGTAGTAGATTCACCGGGAACAACAGGATCATCGGGTGTGTCTGGGGTATCGGGTATCTCACCGGCACCTTCGATAGTTTTTACATAGCCATTGGCATTGTAGTAACCACCGTTTACCCAGTCCATATCGCTTGTTTGTGCGCTACCGTTGTTGAAGATTACACCGGCACCGGCAGGAATTTTGTCAGTACCTGTATAGTTCCACTTCCAGATGTTGTTACCGAGGTAAGTACAAGACTCGCCGGGCCAACTACCACCTGTGTAGTTCTTGCTGTCTCTCCATATCCAAGCACGTATCTTGCCATCCCAGTTGGCTGTGTTCTCAAAGAATACTGCTTGCTCGCCTTCGCTCATCGAGGGAGGTGTAACAACCTCGGGCTCTTCTACGCCACCACTTCCGGGCTCGCTACCACCGTTAACCGATGATTTCTCCTCTTGAGTGCCGTCGTATGACTTTTGAGTGCCGGCATTTGAAGAAGTGTTATAGAGGTATTTGCCGTCTTCGCCAATCTTGCCGGGAGCGGGAGTTTTGCTGGTGTTGAGTACATATACACGCATATTACCTTTACCCGAGCAACTTGCTGTGAGTGTACCGTTGTTTACAGTCTTGGTGTCACCTGTGATAACATCGACATAAGTACCGTTTTCAATGCCCGAGAATGTAGCACCACCACTGATGGTTACAAGAGCATAAGAGTCGGTGTTGCTGTCGGTGTAACGACGTTTGAATGCAAAACTACCCGAGCAACCATCGGTGCTGTATTGACCTTTACGCAAAGCGGGAACGGCAGCACGAATACGGTTGAGGCGTTGGATGTGCATTGCAAGGGGGTGAGAGAGTGTTGCAGCGATGTTGCCCGATGCACCGGTGTATTGAGCAAAGTCGCTTACGTTGATGTCACCTTTGATGTAACCACCAAAGTATGCACGACCTGTTTCGCTCAATGCGATATTGGGACCGTTATCGATTACAGCACCTTTACGGAATTGAATTTCAGAACCGTAGTAGATACAAGGAATACCACGGAAAGAGAACATCAATGAGAGGTTTTCGGCCCATACATCTTCGCCTTGGTTGAAGCGAGTGCTTTCGGGCGCACCGTCGGGAGCGTAGTCGTGTGAGTCAACATATACTACGTTGTAAGTAGCATCGTTGTAGTATTTGTCACCATATTTTACACCGAAGGCTTCGGCTGCTGTACGGAAGTTCCAGTGCATAGGGAAGTCGATAACACTCAAGCCTGAGTATTTCGAGTGGTCGGGAGTGTGATAACTGTTGCCGTTCAAGAAGGCGTTGTTCGACTCGGGCATACCGTTGTCATCTTGATAGTCAACACCTTGAGCATCAACCGAAGTGATGTTGGTGTGGCTACCTTTTGAACCCTCTTTTACAACGATACCGTTCCAAGAAGTTTCGCTTGTATCCCAAGCATAGTCTTTCGACTCTTTCCAAGTGTAGAAGTAGGGTGAGCAGTTCTCGTGGTTACGGTATGTAACGTTGCGCTCACGAGCACACACCTCGCCGTACATAAAGAAAGGACCGTTGTTACGTTTAGCCTTGTATTGTTCGGCAAGAGCGTGGAATTGGGGGATAAATGCTTTGTTGAAGGTCAAGCGAGAGATGTGACCTGATGTATCGATACGGAAACCGTCAACACCCATTTTGATGAACTCGCCGTAGCATTTTACGAGGTAGTTGCTTACATAGGGGTTTTCGGTGTTGAGGTCAACACAGTCACCGGCAATTTGACCATACCAGCGAGAGTAGTCGTCCCAGTTCCATTCGTTACCAACGTGGTGCCAATAGTTGTTTACGTCGTGGTTTTGACCATCGGTATTTTTCATTTGAGCAAGACGTTTGGCATATTGCTCCGAGCCAACGAGGTCGAGGTAGTTATCGGGGAGTTTACCACCATCTTTCACAGTGTAAGGTACCATACACTCGTCGAGAGTGGCTTGGTTGGCAGTCCAGTCGCGAGTGAAAAGTTTGCAGAGGTTTTCCTCGCCAAAGTTACCTGTGTGGTTGAGAACGATATCGAGGATAACTTTCATACCACGAGCGTGAGCAGCGTCGATAAGGTCTTGGAAATCTACATCTTCACTTTCATAACGGTGGTCAACCTTGCTGAAGTTCGATGCGTGATAACCGTGGTAGTCGTAACCCGAAGCATTCTCTACAACGGGAGTAATCCATACGGCTGTGAAACCAAGAGCCTTGATGTAATCGAGTTTTTCAATAAGACCTTTGAAGTCGCCACGCCAAGCGGGGTCGCCGGCATTACGGTCTTGATTGTCCCAACATTGAGTGTTGTTGTCGGGGTCACCATCGTAGAAACGAGTGGTCATAACAAAGTAAATCGTTTCATCACGAAAATCATTGCGATCACCTACGAAAGAGGCTGCCGCAGTGGCTTGTAGCGTTATTAACGCCAATAATCCACAGATGAAAATTTTTGCGAAATTTTTCATGTTTGATTTAGATAAGTTTATAAATTGTGGTTTGATTAATATCTTTTTTACCATTTTGTGGGTGCAAATAAACTATAAATATCTGATATGTAGCCGTTTTAGTGAGTTTTAAAATGTGTAATTTTTATGCAAACGATTTCATATAAATTTTAAAGAAAATATTATTTAACAGATGAGTAGGTTGTGTATAATCAAGTATGTATAAATGTTTATGTTATTAAACATTGAGTAAAAATGGCATAATGATTGTATTTGTTGCAAAAAATATAGTAAATTAGCACTCCATATAAATGGAACCTAATTTATAGTATTATGAAAAACCGATATTGTATAATAATGAGTGGTGGTGTGGGCAGTCGTTTTTGGCCTTTGAGCCGAATGTCGTGTCCCAAACAGTTTCTCGATTTCTTTGGCCGAGGTCGTACTTTGTTGCAGATGACATACGATCGTATTATACGCAGTATCCCTTCCGAAAATATATTTATTGTTACCAACGAGGAGTATGCCTCGCTTACATATCAACAGTTGCCCGAGGTGCCACGCAGCAATGTATTATTGGAGAGTGTGCGCCATAATACTGCTCCCTGCATAGCGTGGGCTGCTTATCACATACGCAAACTCAACCCCGATGCTGTAATGTTGGTGGCTCCTTGCGACCATATTATCTTTAGGGAGGAGGCATTTGAGCGCACTATCGAGCGTGGTTTTGATTTTGTGACATCCAACAATCGACTGCTCACCATAGGTATTACTCCCAACCGTCCCGAAACGGGATACGGATATATACAGGTGGGTGAATTGTGCGAAGAGGGTGTGAGTCACGTTAAAACGTTTGTTGAGAAACCCGACTATGAAATGGCGAAAGTTCTTGTGGATAGTGGCGAATTTTTCTGGAATTCGGGTATGTTCCTGTGGAATGTAAATACTATCATTAATGCACTGAAGATGCATTTGCCCGATATCGCCACCTTGTTTGAACAGGCCGAGTCGGATATGCTCACTCCTCGCGAGAAGAGTGCTGTTGATGCGGCGTACGAGCAATGCTTCGCTATATCGATTGATTTCGGGGTGATGGAGAAGGCCGACAATACCTGCGTGATATGTGCCGACTTGGGGTGGAGCGATATAGGTACTTGGAATGGGCTGTATGATATCTCTCCCAAGACCGGTCAGGGTAATGTTACGCAAAAGTGCAAGACGTTGATGTATGACAGTAACAACAATATAGTGGCAGTCGAGGGCGATAAATTGGTTGTGATTGATGGGCTTGACGACTTCTTGGTTGCCGAGGCCGATAATGTACTGCTTATATGTCCTCGCGATAACGAGAAGCGTATTCGTCAATTCTTCAACGATGCCAAGGTGAAATTTGACGGTAAATATAATTAATGTAACGATATTATGCCCCGAAGATATATCGAGATAGAGAGTTACGATGAGTATGTAGCATACGCATCGCAACACGCTTTGTTGCGATATTGTGCTTTTCAGGGTATCGATTTTACCCTATCATCGGTGTATCAATCGTGTACCTTTGAGGAGTGCCTTTTTATGGGATGTCGCATACCACCCGATATGCAAGAGGGCTTGAGTTGCAGTTGTGTGGTTATACCCTGTTTTGATGTTCCATTCGAGGTCTTTCCATCGGCTCTATATACAGCCGACACCCTCTATAATGGGTATATCCCTCACGATGCATCATCGTATGCAGGTTGTTATGATGCGCGTGTGTATAATCACTACTTGGCTCAAGGAAAAACTACGAAAAACATACGCGAAAGCCTTGCGCGCACGTTGCACGACCACTCGATAAGTGATGCCCTGCACGATCTCTTGGAGGGTTATGATGAGCGTGACATTGTAGCCGTGATGGGTGGACACTCGCTGTTGCGCACCGATGAATGTTATTTGAAGGTGGCTCGTATTGCTCGCCGGCTTACCGAACAGGGTGCGCTTGTAGTGAGTGGTGGTGGCCCCGGGGCTATGGAGGCAACTCACTTGGGCGCATATATGGCACATCGTTCCGATGACGACTTGCTTAAGGCTGTGCAGATGCTTGCTGTTGCACCTTCTTATAAGGATGAGGCGTGGTTGGATACGGCATTTGATGTGATGAGGGCATACCCACGACAAGTTGCGACACACGATATAGGTGTGCCAACGTGGTTTTATGGTCACGAGCCGGCTACTCCCTTTGCAGCGCACATTGCCAAGTATTTCGACAACAGCATCCGTGAGGATGGGTTGCTCGCCATTGCCAAGGGTGGTGTGATATTTGCACCCGGCAGTGCCGGAACGATGCAGGAGATTTTCCAAGACGCAGCACAAAACCATTATGAAACATTTGGATATGCCAGCCCTATGATTTTTCTCGATACGCAATATTGGGCAGAGCAGATGCCTGTATATCCATTCTTACAGCATCTTATTGAGCGAGGTAAGTATCGCAACCTTATATTATCGCAAGCCGAAGATGTGGAGGGTGTGGAACGAGCCTTGCGCGAGTGGCGCAACAGGTAATTGATACCTTAATATATAAGTGTGTTATGGTCGGTAGCCGCCTTCGTTGGCTATGGTGGTGGCACCCGGGTGAAGGTGCAGTATGCGTTGATTGGAACTGCCCCTGAAGTGTAATGCCGGGTCGTGCAGTTGTTGTATGAAGGGGCCATCGACAAGGGTGTCGATATATCGCAGACAGTCGCGAGTAATCTCCTCCTTTAGCAGTGCTTCGTAAGTAAATCCTGTGTAGCACCAGATGTTTTGTCGGGTTTCGTTTTTGAGGCGTACAAGCAGTTCGAGCAGAGCCTCGGGATTATAAAAAGGATCGCCACCCGATAGCGTGATGCCATCGAGTAGCGAGTCGTTATTTATAGTGTCGATAATACGAGCAAACAACTCCTCTGTGAGAGGCTCGCCTACTGTGGGCGACCAACTCTCGGGGTTGTGACAGCCCGGGCAGGCGTGGCGACAACCTGCCAAGTAAATGGCATAACGCAATCCGTAGCCGTCGGCTATCGTTTCGGGATATACATTTATAACTCTGAGCCTTTGCATTGGCTATGTTTTACACGGTCGCGTTCTTCGGCTTGCTTGGCCGAGTTCCACGTTTCGAGGCTGCCGGTAAGGTAGCCGGTGATGCGACGCATACGCATAATATCTTCGCTTTGGCACACAGGACAGTTGCTGTATATAACGCCCTTGTAACCACAGTGGCGACAAGTGTCGATGGGGTGATTGATAGAGCCGTAACCTACGCCTTCATCTTGCATCACCTTGACAATCTTGAGTATGACTACCACGTTCTTCTTGGCCTCGCCGTCCAATTCAACGTATGTAATGTGTCCACCTCGTGTGATAGCGTGGAAGGGGGCTTCTTTCTTTATCTTATCGACGATACTGATAGGCTCTTTTACATCTATGTGGAATGAGTTTACATAGTAGTCGCGATCTGTTACACCGGGTATTTCGCCATAGCGTTGTTTGTCCATCTTGGTAAATCTACCCGACAAGCCTTCGGCGGGTGTTGCCAATACCGAGTAGTTGAGTCCGTAGCGCAACTTGTACTCTTCGACAACTGTATTCATTACTTGTATAGCATCGTACAGTGTATTCCACGCCTCTTGGCTGTGTGCGTGACCTTCGTCATAGATGGCAACCATTGCATTGTGTCCACCTATAAAGCCTATTCCCAATGTACCCGAAAGGAGTGTATCGCCCACTTCATCGTTGGGTTTGAGTTGCATACCACCTTTCCACACGTCGTTGCCCATCATAAATGGGAATTGTCGGGCAAGGGCTGTGCGTTGGTATTGATAGCGTTCGTATAGTTGTTCGGCTATCATTGCTGCCATAACACGCACTTTCTCGAGGAAGATGATGCGAGCCTCCTTGCGTACGATGTGCTTGTCATCGTAGGGGTGCAATTCCTCGGCTTCTCGGCGTGCTTCTATGGCAAGTCGGGGCATATTCATCGAGGTGAACGACAGGTTGCCACGTCCCCACGAACTCTTTATGCCATTGAGATTCTCGAATACGCGAGTACGACAGCCCATTGTAGCCACTTCGTAACGGAAACGGTCGGGGTCATCGGCACGCCAATCTTCGTGTTGATTGTAGGTAGTGTCGAGGAAGAGGAAGTTGGGGAATAGCGATGTAGAGGTAGTGCGACAGGCTTGTAGTAAGAGGTCGAAGTTGGGTGCTTCAAACGCAATCTTGCCGGCCATAGCATCCTCGATGTTTTCAAGAGCCTTGTTGTAGTCGTTCTCGCTGTATGATATACCCTCTTTTACCTTGAATATCTGTATGGGGAATACCGGCACCTCGCCTGTACCCAAGCCCTTGACTGTCGATGCCAACAACTCGCGAATAACCATACGACCCTCGGCCGAAGTATCCGTTCCGTAGTTGATAGAACTGAATACAACTTGATTTCCTCCACGAGAGTGCATTGTGTTGAGGTTGTGGATAAGTCCCTCCATTGCCTGATGCGTATCTTTGCGAGTCGATTCGTGGCTGTGTTCCCATAACTTGTGTAACTCATCGGCTGTGAAGTCCAACCCATTCTCGGCAAGTATGGCAAGAACATTTTTGCTTTGTTCCTCGCTCTCGGCTATTGTGGTAATGACTTGGTTGAAACTCTCTTTGAGTTGTAAATCTTTTTGAAAGCCTTTCAATTCAGCCAAGAAAGCAACATTGTCGATAAGGTGCTTACGGAAACTCTTCACTACTCCGGGAGCCATAAAATGGTCGAATGCCGGGATTGATTGTCCTCCGTGTTGCTCGTTTTGGTTGGTTTGGAATATGATTGTGGCCAATGTAGCATAACTCAAGATTGATTGTGGTGGGCGCACAGTACCATTCTTGGTGTGGAAACCTCTGCTGAAAATATCATCCAAGTCGTATTGTGTACAGGTGGTAGTCTTGGTGGGATAGTAGTCGAGGTCGTGAATGTGAATATCTCCGTTTTTATGAGCGCGAGCATAACGAACGCCTACCAAGTATTTGTAGGCATAGTCTTTGGTCACCTCCGATGCGAATGTCATCATCTGCCCGGCAGGTGTATGCGACGACATATTGGCGTTGCTCAAGTTTACGTCGTTCTTTTCAACCGATACGATACCATCCATAACGTGTTTCATCGAGGTGCGCTTGTCGCGCTCGATGGTGCGCCATTCGCGATATATAATGTAGCGTTTGGCAATGTCGGGATTGACACGCATCAACTCCTTCTCAACAAGGTCTTGTATCTGCTCGACACTCACCTTGTCGGTAGTGATGTTTTGCATCACACGTTCGGCTACTTGGTTGATGGTTGCTTCATCGTTTATGTTACCTGCACGGTAGGCTTTCTCGATAGCGCGTTTGATTTTGTCTATCGAAAAGGCTTCGCTGCCACCGTCGCGTTTGATGATAGTAATGGTTGTTGTTTCCATCGAAATTTTAAGATTAAAGTCTTGAGTTAAACGGCCTGTTTTGTTTGGCTCGAAATCGACTGTAAAGGTATATCTTTTCCTTCAATTCCACCTCATATTTTATGAAAAAATATATCTATTTATTGTGCAAAATAAATTTTTTGGATAACTTTGTACTGTTAAATACGCCTTGTAGTATTGTATAAGTGGTTTTTTATGAAACTTTTTTATTTGGGACTTGGCTCTAATATTGGAGAAAAAGAATTTTTGATACAACAGGCTGTTGACCTATTGGCGCAGCGTGCCGGTAGGGTTGTGGCTTGCTCGTCGATGTACCAAACTGTTGCCGAGGGGTTTGACTCGGACAACCTCTTTATGAATGCTGTTGTGGCAGTAGAGAGTGACTTATCTCCACAGGAAATGTTGGATGTGACGCACCAAATAGAGATTGATTTGGGTTGCTATACACATCGCAATGCCGATGGCTCATATTGTGACCGTTCGCTCGATATAGATATTGTGGCTTGCGATGATGTGGTGTGCAATACGCCCACGCTCATTTTGCCTCACCCTCGTATGCACACACGTCGATTTGTGCTTGAGCCTATGTGTGAGATTGCCCCCGATTGGGTGCATCCTATACTCGGTCGTACGGCTCGCACTCTTTGTGAGGAGTTATGATACAACCTTAAGCCCTATAATAGATGTTATAAGGGTAAAGAGGAAGAATATTCGACCTATCGATACAGGCTCTTTAAACACAAATATTCCCAACAGTACCGTTCCTACTGCTCCTATACCTGTCCACACGGCGTATGCTGTGCCGAGTGGTAATGTTTGCGATGCGCGTGCAAGGAGGTACATACTTAAGAATGTGGCAACCAAGAATCCTGCTCCCCACAAATAAAACTCCAAACCTGTTGCTCCTCTTGTCTTTCCCAAACAGAAGGTAAAGACTACCTCGAAGCAGCCGGCAATGATGAGTGTTATCCAATTCATATACGTTATCCTACCGAGCCTTCGAGTGTTACTTGCAGCAATTTTTGTGCCTCTACGGCAAATTCCATTGGCAACTTGTTCATCACCTCCTTGGCATAACCATTCACGATAAGACCCACAGCATCCTCAGTGGGGATACCACGCTGGTTGCAGTAGAAGATTTGGTCTTCGTTGATTTTGGAGGTGGTGGCCTCGTGTTCCATTACAGCCGTATTGTTTTTGATATCGATGTAAGGGAATGTATGTGCGCCACAATGGTCGCTGAGCAGGAGGCTGTCGCATTGTGTAAAGTTGCGAGCATTGTCGGCTGTGGGGGTTACGCGTACCAAGCCACGATAACTGTTCTGGCTGCTGCCGGCCGATATACCCTTCGATACGATGGTACTGCGAGTATTCTTGCCTATATGTATCATCTTGGTGCCGGTGTCGGCTTGTTGGTGGTTGTTGGTGACAGCCACCGAGTAAAATTCGCCCACCGAGTTGTCGCCGGCAAGTACGCAACTGGGATATTTCCAAGTTATGGCCGAGCCGGTTTCTACTTGTGTCCACGATAATTTTGAGTTGTCACCTTTACACAATCCTCGCTTGGTTACAAAGTTATAGATACCACCACGACCCTCTTTATCGCCCGGATACCAATTCTGTACGGTCGAGTATTTTACCTCGGCGCGCTCGTGTACGCGAATTTCGACAATGGCAGCGTGTAGTTGGTTTTCATCGCGCATAGGTGCTGTACAGCCTTCGAGGTAACTCACATAACTGTCATCATCGGCTACTATGAGTGTTCGCTCAAACTGTCCTGTATTGGCTGCGTTGATACGGAAGTAGGTCGATAACTCCATAGGGCAACGCACCCCCTTGGGAATATACACAAAAGAGCCATCGCTGAATACTGCCGAGTTGAGGGCTGCAAAGTAGTTGTCGCGATATGATACTACCGTACCAAGATATTTACGCACCAAGTCGGGATAATCTTTCACTGCCTCGCTTATCGAGCAGAAGATTACGCCCAATTCGGCAAGTTTCTCACGGAAGGTTGTTTTTACCGAAACACTATCCATTACGGCATCTACGGCAATTCCTGACAAGCGCATTTGCTCCTCGAGCGAGATACCCAATTTGTCGAATGTCTTGAGTAGTTCAGGGTCAACCTCGTCGAGTGATTCGGGGCCTTTTTTTGTTTTGGGCTCGGCATAGTAACTGATAGCCTGATAGTCTATCTCCGGTATATTGAGGTGTGCCCAAGTGGGCATTTTCAGCGTTTCCCAATAGCGATATGCTTGCAAGCGAAACTCGAGCAACCATTCCGGCTCGCCCTTGCGCTCCGATATGTGTCGTACTACATCCTCGTTGAGTCCACGTTCTATCACGTCGGTTTCGATGTCGGTAACAAAACCATACTTGTATTCGTTGTTGGTGACATCATCGATTACCGAACTCTTGCGAGTTTCATCGGCATTGCGTTTCGATGAATTATTTATGGGGCTGTTCTTATCTATTTCGTTCATTGCTTCTGTTTCTTCTTTATTCAACAAATATGCTATATCGTTGGTTTCTCCAAGCCGTACGAGTCGAGTACATCGAGAAAGCGTGGTGCGAAATTTTTAACGGTTTCGTAACTTTTCGATTGTGTCAACGCAGGCGATTTCCATATCTCGGCGTTATGCGATACTACCATAGCCAAGTTGAGAAGCATACTCACCAGCAGCAGGGTCTTGAAGGCTGCAAATAGTCCTCCGGCAATGGAGTCGATCCAACCCAATCGCACCAACTTGGTGAGTGCTTTGATAAAATGCGCTACAATGCGTATTGTGAGATATATAACCAAGAATATTCCTATATAAGCCAACGCTTGGCATATAATAAGTGACCAATCGGTGTGTGCCTGTATCCATAAGGTACACGCTTTGCCCCATATATTGGCACCTATAACACCTGCTACAAGGGCAACAAGGTCGCCTATTTGGCGCACAAGCCCACGCACAAGTCCTATGATAGTCATTACCACCAAGAGTGCCAGCATAATGATGTCTATTGTGTGCATATCGGTCGATTTTTATGGGGTTTCTTTTGAGTGTTGCAAAATTACACTTTTATTTCTAAAAAACAGTCGTGAAAGGTGTTTATTGTTAATGCTGTATCGATGAGTGGGCAACAATTTATCTGTAGGCCGCCTCTTCGTCAAAAATTTTGTCGAATAATTGTCGCAACGCCACTGTGTCGGCTATCACGCCACGCAGTTCTTGCAGTCGCATAGCGTTGTCGCTCTCGGGTAGCCATATACGCAAGTACCCTCCTTCGGCATATTTCTCTTGCAGATGGTGGCAGAATCGTTTGTAATGCTCCTCTCTGTCGCTTGTTGTCAGGTGCTTCAGCCCATATTGCACAGTGCGTCGCAGGGTTGTGTCGGGGTCTATTTGCCTATCGGCTTCGGCTACAATGCATCCATATATGGAGCGAGGTGCGTGGTCGGTCGATGCGCGATGATCCTCGACGGCCTCTCGCATAGTATCTATCTGCTCGGGGGTAAACCATTGTCGCAGTGTTTCATCGGCTGTCAATATCTCACCCGAAACGATATGATGAAACTCTCTTCCCTTGCACAGCCCCAAGTCGTGATATGCTGCTATGGTATAGGCCATATCGGCATAGGCATTGTATTGCCGAGCCAGCACAAGGCTGCGCTCTATTACGGCATCGACGTGCGATAGGTTGTGTGCCTTGTCGAATGCTGCGTAGAGGGGGATGATGTGTTGCTCGATGTACTCTTGTAGGGCTGATTTAATCATTTTATCGCAATTTGTTTCGTTCAAAATGGCGTCGAATGATAAACGCAAAAATCAAGCAACCTATGGTCGATACGCATAACCCTGTGCGATAGGCTGTTGCATAGTTGGTTACCTCGGCTATATGTCCTCCTATAAACACGCCCAATCCGATGCCCAAATCCCACGCTGTGAAGTAGGTAGAATTGGCTGTGCCACGACGGTTGTGTGGGGCAAGGTTGATAAACATTGCTTGCAAGGCCGAACACATAGTGCCAAATCCCAAACCCAATATAAAGGCTGCCGAGTAGAATCCTGTGGGCTGACGGAAGAATACAAAGACACTGAATCCTATCAGGCAGAGTATCATACCCAATATAATACTCTGCGAAACCAATCCTCGGTTGAGCATTTGTCCTACGCGCAGTCGTGACAGAACAAGTCCACAAGCCATTACGACAAAGAAGAGTCCTGTTCCGTCGGTAATGCCTATTTCGGTGCGACCATATACGGCAAGGTAGGTCGATAAGATGCCGTAACTGAACGAGAATAATATCACGGGCAGCATCTCGGGGATGCCCTTAACAAGTACAAAGCGATCTAACGATAGTGCTTTGGTCGTGGGAATAGTAACTTTAGAGGGTGATTTTATCATCGAAACGCAGCATAATCCCAGCAGCGATGTGATGATAGAAATCATAAAAATGGGTGTAAACTCGTGCAGGGTTTCGTAAAAGTATAGCGAAATAGAGGGACCAAACGCCATTGCCAAGTTGTTGCTTACGCCGTAATAGCCTATACCTTCGCCACGACGCTCGGCAGGCATAATGTCTATGGCCATTGTGCTGTTAGATACTGTTACCAAACCGAATGCTGCACCGTGCATAGCGCGAATGATGGTAAACAGCAACAGTGTTCCTGCCAACGGGTAGCCACAGAAAAACAGCATAAAGATAGTGTAGCATATAATTAACAACTTCTTGCGAGGGAAACTATCGACCATATATCCACTGACAGGACGCACCAACAACGCCATAATGGTGTATGAAGCCAATACCATACCTGTCAATGCCTTGTCGGCACCGAATGTTTCGCCTACATACATAGGCAATATGGGTAGCAGTAGGTAGAATGAGAAAAAGAGTAGAAAATTACCGGCTGCTACAGCACAGAAACTCGGAGTCCACAAGCGTGGACGTCCTTCTTTTGCTCCTTCGTTACTCATATCTATTCCACCTCCTCTCCCAAGAGAGTTGCCGATGAAGCCTCGTAAACTTTCACCTTGACAAAGTCGCCAATGTGGTGATTGCCTCGGGGGAATACCACTACTTTATTTTGTTGAGTACGTCCGAACAACTGCTCGCGTGAACGTTTTGAATAACCCTCTACAAGTACTTCGAAGGTCTTTCCGATGTCGCGACGGTTGCTCTCGAGTGACAGTTCGTTTTGCAGATCGATCATACGTTGCAAGCGTGCTATCTTCACTTCCTCATCGATGTCGTCGGGCAAGTGTTTCGATGCAAAAGTACCCGGACGTTCGGAGTATTTAAATAGGAATGACGAGTCGTAGCCCACCTCGCGCATAAGGCTTAATGTCAGTTCAAAGTCCTCTTCACTTTCCGAGTGGAAACCGCAGAACAGGTCGCTCGATATACCACAATCGGGGATGATGCGACGAATGGCAGCCACGCGATCGAGGTACCATTCGCGTGTATATTTGCGATTCATCAGTTGCAGTATGCGATTGCTACCCGACTGCACAGGTAGGTGTATGTGATGACACAACGCCTTGTGTGACGCAATGGCTTTGAGAATCTCGTCGCTCATATCCTTGGGATGCGATGTGGTAAATCGTACGCGCATACCCTCGCCGGCAGCCTCGGCTACCAAATGCAGCAGGGCAGGGAAGTCTATAACAGTGCCGTCGGGGGTTGTATAACTGTATGAATTGACATTTTGTCCCAACAGGATAGCCTCTTTAAATCCACGCTCTTTCAGGTCGGCAAGTTCGCGCAAGATACTCTCCGGCTCACGACTGCGCTCGCGTCCACGAGTGTAAGGAACGATGCAATATGAGCAGAAATTGTTGCAACCACGCATAATAGATATGTAGCCCGATACACGACTGTTGCCCATACGAGCCGGCACGATGTCGCGATATGTTTCGGTAGTCGATAACTCAACGTTTATGGCTGGCTCGCCCTGTTCTACAGCCGATATAAGAGCCGGCAAGTCGAGGTAAGCATCAGGGCCGGCAACAAGGTCAACACCGTGTTCGGTCACAAGTTGTTCGCGCACGCGCTCGGCCATACAGCCCAATATACCTATGATAAGATGTGTTTTCTTACGTTTGAGAGAGCGCAAGTAAGCCAATCGCGAAATAATTTTTTGTTCGGCATTATCGCGTATCGAGCAAGTGTTGACAAATACAGCGTCGGCATCTTCTATATTATCGCACAAGTGATAACCCTGCATCTCCATAATCGAAGCCACCACCTCGCTATCGGCTACATTCATTTGACAACCGTATGTCTCTATAAATAGTTTTTTCTCACCCGGTGTCACTTCTTGCATTTTGTTACGACCTTTTGTCATTTTATTTTTGGTGTTTTAAATGTTGCTTTTGGTTCTTGTTGAAAAACAATTTTAATTTTCTATGCAAAAAATTTTAATAAATTATTGCCGTTAAGGATATTTTGTTTTAATTTGCATCGGCAATATATAAATTTTTTCATAGTTAAGGTTTAGGTTAATTTAGAGAAGGGTGGTTGCGAAACTACCCTTTCTTTTATTATAAACCTCTTATTACTTGTTTTTCATTCAAGAAACACTTATATTTGTGTGCAAAATTACGAATAAAGATGGATTTATCGGATATAATCTACATTATTTGTCTTGCATTTGGTGTTTTAGGCTCGGTTTTTCAGTATAAAGAGAAGAAAAAAGCAGCCCAAAACGAGCAACGCAAGCAACAGGCAAGTCCTGCCGACGAAGAGTATATACCTTCGCCCCAAGATGTTTATGCCGATAATGATGAAGAGGAGTATTATGAGGAGCAACCGAGAGAGATTGCCTCACTCGACGATATATTTCGCGCACTGCGCGAGGGTCGCCCGTTGGCGCAGGTAGTAACTCCTGAGCCACCCACTGTTGAGCGTAAGCCTATAGAGCCGTTCATTGAGCAACGACCCGATGAAACTGTTACTTCGACTATCAAGCCAAGCATACAGCCGGCACAAGGCGAAATAACCAATGGCGAAATATCGGACAATGGCATATATACCGATGATACAGCATCGACACTGTTTGACCGAGAGGGTATCGATTGGCAACAGGCCGTTGTGACAAGTGAAATCTTAAATCGAAAATACTAACATATAAAGGAAGTTTAAACAACCTCAATCTATTAAAAACACTATGGCATACAGAATTCTTACCCCTGAAGAAGCTGCCTCGTACATCAATCACGATGATAACGTAGGTTTCGGTGGATTTACCGCTGCCGGTACTCCTAAAGCTACTACAGTTGCATTGGCCAAAAGAGCCAAAGAAGAACACGACGCCGGCCGACCCTTCAAAATTGGTGTTTATACCGGTGCATCAACAAACGACTACATCGATGGCGAGTTGAGTAGAGTAAACGCTATTAAATCGCGTACCCCCTATCAATCGCATCCCGATGCTCGCAACCTCTTGAACAGTGGCGAAATGCACTATTTCGATATGCACCTTTCGCACCTCTCACAACAATTGCGTTATGGCTACTTGGGCAAAATGCAAGTGGGTATTATCGAAGCGGCTGAAGTAAGTGAAAATGGCGAAATCCTTTTGGGCGCAGGTGTAGGTATGGCTCCTACTGTGTGTGAACTTGCCGAGAAACTTATTATCGAAGTAAATCATCACGAAACCGATAAGATGCGTGGTATGCACGATATCTACACACCACTCGATCCTCCTTATCGTCGTGAAATTCCTATCTACAAGCCCAGCGACCGTATTGGCTCGCCCGTTATCAAGGTCGATCCCAAGAAAATCATCGGTATCGTTGAAACCGACTTGTTGGATGGTGTTAAACCCTTTGCTCCCGTCGATGCCGTTACATCGAAAATCGGTGAAAACGTATGTAACTTCCTCGCATCGCAATTGAAGAATGGTCTTCTTCCCAAAGAATTCCTTCCTGTACAATCGGGCGTAGGTAATATAGCCAATGCCGTATTGGCACAAATGGGTGTAAATCCCGATATCCCTCAATTCCAAATGTACACCGAGGTGGTACAAGACTCGGCTATGGAGTTGATGTTCCAAGGTAAATGTACATTTGCCAGCACTTGCGCACTTACCGTTAGCGATGATATGTTCAACCGTATTATGGACAACATCTACTACTTCAAGGATCGCGTAATCTTGCGTCCGGGCGAAATCACAAACCACCCCGAGATTGTACGCCGTCTGGGTCTTATCACTATGAATACTGCTCTCGAGGCCGATATCTTCGGTAACGTAAACAGTACTCACGTTACAGGTACCAAGATGATGAACGGTATTGGTGGTTCTGCCGACTTTACTCGCAATGCTTACCTCTCTATCTTTGCTTGTCCTTCGGTAGCCAAGGGTGGAAAGATCAGTTCAATCGTTCCTATGGTATCGCACGTCGATCACAGCGAGCACTCGGTTATGGTACTTGCTACCGAACACGGTGTTGCCGACCTTCGTGCCAAGTCGCCCCGTCAACGCGCCGAGGCTATCATCGAGAACTGTGCGCATCCTATGTATCGCGAATTGCTCTGGGACTACTACAAGATGGCAAACGGTGGTCACACACCCCACAGCCTCAAGGCTGCGTTTGCATTCCACACCGAGTTCCTCAATTCGGGCGATATGACAAAAACCGATTTGTCGCAATACAAATAATTGTCGATCGTACAAAAGAAATCATATCGATAGCGACAGCCTCCAATTCGTTGGGGGCTGTTTTTGTATTGACCCCATAAGCCCATTTTTGACCAATAAATAACCCCCCGATTTTATGTGCCACTTTTGACCAATAAGCCCAAGCCCCTAACCCTATGCATTGATATAGATACAAAAAAAGGACATATCATTTTGATATGTCCTTTTGTGGTGACCCCGGAGAGGCTCGAACTCTCGACCCAATGATTAAGAGTCATTTGCTCTACCAACTGAGCTACGGAGTCATTTCGCTTTCTTATTGCGACTGCAAAGATATAACATTTTTTTGTAAGCCACAATATTTTTGATTAAAAATCATCCGATTTTTTTTCTTTCGTACCCTCGCTGGGAATCGAACCCAAATCTACGGTTTAGGAAACCGCTATTCTATCCGTTGAACTACAAGGGCTTATTTACCGATGTGCAAAGATAGTCTCTTTTGCACATCTGTGCAATAAGTGGGTGTTATTATTCGCCACCAAACTCCATCAGGTATGCCTTGATGAAGTCGTCTATCTCACCATCCATTACGCGATTGACATCGGATGTTTGGTAGTTGGTGCGATGGTCTTTCACGCGACGGTCGTCGAATACATAACTGCGTATCTGCGATCCCCATTCGATTTTCTTTTTGCCGGCTTCTATCTTGGCTTGTTCTTCCAATCGATGTTTCAACTCTTTGTCGTAGAGTATCGAGCGCAGTTGACGCAGGGCATTCTCTTTGTTCTTGGGTTGGTCGCGTGTTTCGGTATTTTCGATGAGGATTTCCTCTTCTTCGCCGGTGTAGGGGTCGTTGGATTGGTAGCGCAAGCGTACACCCGATTCTACCTTATTCACATTTTGTCCACCTGCACCACCCGAACGGAAGGTATCCCACGAGATAAGTGCCGGACTGATGTTTACCTCGATGGTGTCATCGACAAGTGGGGTAACGAATACCGATGCAAATGAGGTCATACGCTTGCCTTGGGCATTGTAGGGCGATACACGCACCAGACGGTGTACTCCGTTTTCGCTCTTGAGGTAGCCGTAGGCAAAGTCGCCTTCGATTTGCATCGAAACCGATTTGATGCCGGCTTCGTCGCCCTCGATGAGGTGTGCAATGGCTACTTTATAGTTGTTGCGCTCGCCCCAACGTATGTATAGTCGCATAAGCATCGATGCCCAATCTTGACTTTCGGTACCTCCTGCGCCCGAGTTAATCTTGAGCATTACACCCATTTTGTCCTCTTCGCGACGCAGCATATTGCGCAACTCAAGGTCTTCGATGAGTTTCATAGCGCGTTGGTAGGCTGTGTCAACGTCTTCTTCTTCTACAACGCCTTCTTTGACAAATTCAAAGGCGAGTTGTAGTTCCTCAACAGCCTTCTCCACCTCGGTGTAGCCCTCAATCCAGAAGCGTATCTCTTTGATTTTACGCATCTGTGCTTCGGCTTTCTTTTGGTCGTTCCAGAAGTCGGGTACGTGGGTACGCAGTTCTTCCTCTTCTACTTGTATCTTTTTGCTGTCGATGTCGAGGTAGCGATATAGTGCGCTGCGTCTCTCTTCTATCTCTTTGAGTTGTTCGGCTGTTATCATAAGGAGGTTGTTTGGGGTTTATGCCTTGGGCTTGTGCATCTAAACACACAAGGGCGTACAAAGGTAGTACGTCCTTGTGTTATTTGCCAAATGTTAAGTCGAAAAAATTAAACGTACATCAACTCAATCTCTTTTTTGTAAATCTTGTTGATGATAGAGCGACGCAATTTGAGGGTGTTGGTCAACTCGCCACGTTCCATAGTGAATGCGTGAGGAAGGAGGGTGAATTTCTTGATTTGCTCAAATGCGGCAAAGCCCTTTTGCAAGTCGGCGATGCGCTCTTCAATCATTTTATATATCTCTTGGTTGCGCACCAAGTCTTCAAATGTGTGGTATTGTATCTGCATCTTACGGGCATATTCCACAAGTTGTTCGTATGCCGGTACGATAATGGCAGTGACATATTTGCGTTGATCGCCGATAACGGCTACTTGTTCGATAAATTTGTCACCACCGAGGCAACTCTCAATGGCTTGGGGTGCAATATACTTACCGTTCGATGTCTTGAAGAGGTCTTTGATGCGCTCGGTGATAGAGAGTTTGCCATCGACATAGTTGCCGGCATCACCTGTACGGAACCATCCGTCTTCGGTAAATACTTTGGCTGTCTCCTCGGGTTTCTTGTAGTAACCTTGCATCACTGTACCACTCTTAACGAGAATTTCGTTGTTGTTTTCGGTGTCGATGCGTACCTCTATCTCGGGCATTACTGTGCCCACAGTACCTATTTTATAGTCGTTGGGCAAGAAGCAAGATACGGTTGCTGTCGTCTCCGAGAGTCCGTAACCGTATGTAATGGGTATACCACAAGCGAGTAAGAATTCGTTGATGCTGTCGCCCAGAGGTGCTCCGGCAACGGGGAAGAGTACACCTCTATCTACACCCACCGTTTCGCGTATCTTCGACAATACCAATTTGTCGAAAAGGTTGTATTGCATCTTGAGCCATCCGGGTATGTTGCGACCTTTGCTCTTGTACTCAAGGAAGTATTTGCGACCGGTCTTGATGGCTTGTTTTATCATAATGGCTTTTACGCCTTTTTGTTTCGAGATGAAGTCTTGCACACCGGCATATACTTTCTCCCAGAAACGGGGTACATTACACAACAGTGTGGGGCGTATCTCCTTGACGGTTGCAGCGATGGCTTTGGAATCGCTATTGATAACCACGCGAATACCCATAGTGAGGCAGAAGTAAGTCCAAGCACGCTCAAAGATGTGTGTCATAGGCAAGAAACTGAGCGATACATCCTCATCGCTAATCATTGTGAGGCGTTGCTCGTGTATGCGCATAATGATGTCGTAGTTGGAGTGCGATAGCATTACACCCTTTGGCTCACCGGTAGTACCCGATGTGTATATGAGTGTTGCCAAGTCCTCGGGTCGTGCAGTGCGTGTGCGACGTGCCACCTCCTCTTTTACCTCGTCTGTGGCATTCTTGCCAAGAGCCATAAACTCATCGAAGTATATCGAAGTGGTGTCATCGTTGGCACGAACTACCTGACGGTCGAAGATAACAACGTGTTCTACCAAGGGGCAGTTGGCACAAGCCTCGCACCATACGTCATATTGTGTTTGCTCACCTACAAAGAGTATGCGAGCCTCTGTTTCGTTGATAATGTATGTGATTTGTTCGGGCGAACTTGTGGCGTAGAGTGGGGCAATGACAATGCGGTTTTGAAATGCACCGAAATCTACTACCAATCCGTTCAAGGCGTTCTGTGTGAAAGTAGTAATGTTCTCTTTCTCCTTAATACCCAATTGAGCGAAAGCAAGTGCAGCAGTATTGATAAGGCTTGAAAATTCGTTCCAAGAAACCGAAATCCATTCGTTTGTTACATAATCCTTGTGGCGAATTGCTTCTCTTTCGCCGTACTTTTGTGCCTGTTTGCCAGGCATAGAAGTCATCAAATTTATCATACTAATTTGTTTAATTCGGTGCAAAGGTAGAGAAACAGCAACAAAAAAGTTGTTAATATCAACTTTAAAACCGCGAAACGTTTACAAACTTGCACATTGCAACCGGGTTTGTGCAGTGATGCTTGTTTATGCCTTTCCTTTCAGTTTGCGATATAGGAGTGTGGTTGCGATGATAAGGGTGGCTATGGCTATTATCCAAGCCAAGGGGCGCAGGTAGATGTAACTGATGAGGGTTGAGAGTGCTACAAGGGTGGTAATGGCTGTGGCTGTCCACGCTTTGGTGCCGGGTTTTATGTTGTAGTTGTGTCGGCATACGGCGTAGATAACGATAAGATATAGAATGAATCCTATGCAATAGGATGCTCCTACGCCTGCCAATCCCCAATAGTGGTATCCTACGACGTTGAGTATGAGTGTTATGGTGTCGGATATTAGTTCGGTGATGAAGTATAGTTTGCCACTGCCCTTGGCAAGCAATACAAATCCTATTGCCCAAGCAATGGCCTTGAATGATATACCTTGTATGGCTAATAATAGGTAGCCGTTAATGGCGTAGAAGTCGGCTGTATATAGCAGTTGCACCATAATGGGGTGCAATACAATGAAAATGGCTATAACGGGAGCCAACATCAGTTGCATAACCTCTACTTGGCTGCCTACATTCTGCGACAACTTGTCGTTGTCTTTGGCAATACTTGCCAAGCGAGGGTAATACTCCATTGCCATTGCCGTAAAGAGCAGGCCTACATACTTGTTCATCAATGTAAATCCGGCCTGATAGTAGCCTACGGCTGCTTCGCCACTGCGATAGTTAAGGTATGCCGAGAAGATGTATGAAAAGAGTGTCGTGATAAAACTGCTGATGGTCATAAAGACACCGAGGGTAATCATCTCGCGCCCTTGCAGGGCTGTCTTTTTCAGGGTTATGGTGGCTGGGGCTGTCTGTCGGTCTTTATATAGCAATGTTGCTATAAAGGTGGCAACAGAGTAGAGTATGAGCGATGGTACGATGCCGTCTATTCCCCAAAAGTAGTAAAGAGGTAGCGACACTATCAGGGCTGCTATCGAGCCGTATATCGAGCAATGTGCCAATCGGCGCAGTTGCTTTGTGCCTTGCAGAATGGCTTGTTCGCTTTGTGTAAGGGCCTTGAAAAGCATTGTGCAGGATAATAGAACAAAGCCCCAAATGTGCTTGTCATCGCCAAAGGTCAACTTGCTGAGCAGTGGCGCGAGTGATATGGTAACGGCTGCTCCTAATAATCCTACAAACCACGACCAACGACGCACGACGGTTATAATCTGCGATAACTTGTTGCTATCCTTGTCGGTGTATGCTTCTGATATTTCGCGCACCGAACTGTTGCGTATGCCCAGCCCTGTGAGGGCTGCTATCGTCTCTATCGCATTGTTGTATAGCCCTATAATACCTATACCTACGCTGCCTAACAGTACGGCTATAACCTTGGTGCGCACAACCGAGCATAGTATGCTCACGACTTGCACCCCTCCAAATATGGCCGTCGCCTTGGTGATGAGGCGATATAGGTTATTATCGGTTGATTGGCTCATAGTTCTATGTGATATGTTTCGTAAACGACACCTCGCGCACCGAATCCCTCTTTTTGTGCCAATAAGCCGTTGTTGAGTATCTTGCCGCCTTGTTCGGTGGATATGCCGAAGTCGAAGTATCGGCACGAGTTATAAACATTTTCAATAAGGTGAGCAAAGAGTATATCAAGTGCACCGTATTGCTTGCCTTCGGGCGATGCGCTGATGTACTGCGCGTGAGCCACTCGGCCGGTGTTATACACTACACAACCCGCCACAACTTTGTCTTTGTACACGGCTGTGTGTAGTTGTATATGCTCGGGAAATTGGTTGTGCAGCAGAGTGATTTCTTGCAGTGTATGTACGGGATTTACACCGTGACGCTCTTGCAGGTTGGCTTGCAATATATCCCAGAATGGGGCAAAATCGGTTGTTGTATGCAGGGTTATACCTTGTTTCGAGGCGCGTTTTATGCCTCGGCGTCGCAACTCGGAGTAGGCTATGGGGCGTGTTAGGTCTATTGCCGATGATAGGTTGCAGGCAATGCGACATCCTCCCATCTTATATATTGCATATTGCTCGGCTGCGTAAGGATATGCGTGGTATATGTCGGGTACAATCTTATAGTCCCAAGAGGTTATTCCCTGCAAACGAAGGTATTGCGCAATGGCATCGAATAGGGCAAGCATCTTTTCGGATGAGAGTTCGGCTCGTGCCACTATGCCACCGTAGGTAAGGCCACCGTGCGATACAATATTGTTGTCGTGACGCGAAGCCGGCAACAATGCTTGCAACTTGTTCTTCTCATATATCATCAACGAAAAGTCCTGAAAACGATGTGCGTGGTACTCCATATAGTTGCGCCGAAACAGGAATGTACCGTTAGCCGAGGCTTCTACCAAGGCATCCCATTCGGCCTGCTGTTGAGGGGCGTAACGCTTTATTTCGTATGATGTATTCATTATGAGTGTATTATATTCTACATATCGAGCCAATGTTCGGGATTGAGTTTTTGCATCTCCTTACGAATTTGAAACGACATTCGGGTGCGATTATTGTCTTTGGGGTCACTGTAAATAAGACCTAAATTCTGCCTTATCTCCACTTTTTCACCGGCCTTTACATACACTTCGATAAGTCCGGTATATACTGTGTAGTAGTTACCGTGTCGTATCATAACAGCCTTTTCGGCACCTCCGAAGGAGAATATGTGTGCGACTTCTCCACCGAATACGGCTCGAGCCTTTGTGCCGGGTGTTGTTTCAATATCGATACCAAGGTTGTTCTTGTCGAGGTATTTAAATTCGGGGTGCTTTTGCAGTCCAAAATGTCCTACGATGCGATACTGTCCCGAAATGGGGAATGGTAGTTTACCTTTATTCTTCTCGAAACTACCCGATAACTCACGGTCGGCTCGAGTCATTTGATATTGTGCCGAACTTGTGGTTTTCTTCTTCTCATCCTTTTGTGTTTTTTCGTGGCTTACCTCTTTACTCTCTTTTCCGGTATTTTGTGCTGCCAATCGGGCGGCTTCGGCTTCGGCCTCTTTGCGTGCGCGCTCGGCTGCTTTGCGCGCCTCCTCGGCAATGATTTTATCTATTTGCTTGTTTATTTGGTCGATGTGTTTGCGTTGTTTGTCGGCCTCCTTTCGCAACGATTTCTCTTTTTTCTTGAGTTGTGAAACAAAATCTTTCTTGTCCTTTTGTTGCGATTTCAGTGTGTTGGCTTCCTTTGTTCGCTCATTTATAACTACCTTGCGTTCGGCAATGATAGAGTCTAATTGCAGTTGTCGGGCATCCAACTCTTGTCGCTTGGCAACGATTTCGCCGGCTTGTCGTTTGCGCCAATTGGAGTAATCCTTCAGGTAGCGCATACGGCGATAAGATTGGTCGAATGACTTGGCCGAGAAGATAAACATCAACTCGTCGTATTGATTGCGTTGGCGACCCATATTGCGTATAGCCTTGGCATACGATGTCTTTTTGTTGTCGAGTTCCTTTTGCAACAACGATATGGAATCCTGCATAAGGCGTTGTTGCTTATTGAGCCTTGATATTTCGTTCGATATATTGTTTATCAACTTGTTACGGTCTTTTATCTCGGCATTGAGCAACTCCAATTCATTTATCATACTGCGCGCGCTTTTCAGATTTTTCTGTATCTCGCGATTGGTTTTTCTCAACTCGGTTTCGGCTTGTTCCTTGTCGTGACGCAACTCCTCGACATTCTGGGCCGAGGTGTGAGTTGCGAACAAGATAATAATCGAGAGCAGTATAAATAATATTTTGTTAATATATTTCATTATAGCAATGAGTCAATAACCTTTGACAGGGTAGTTTTTGAGTATCCTCGGGTAGATAGTTGTTGAATAGTGGTATTGCTGTTCCACGTTACTGTGCTGTAACTTATCTTGACGGCATATTTCTTGCTTTGTGTTTGGGCTTGAACTTGTATGGTCGAGGGATACTGATGGGTTATGTCGTTTTGATAATCCTTGTAGTTGCAAGTTATTTTACGGCCTGTATTGGTTTGCGAGGCTTGCAGGCTCTCGGTTTGTTCTCGGTTCATTGCAAACATATAATCAATTTTGTCGGCCTTTTTCTTGGGCTGTAAGGTCCAATCATTTCCGGCAATATTGATGTTGAATTTTTTGTAGTCGCTTGCCTCCAAATTATTTTCACCCAATATGAATGGACGACCAAGGAAGATGTTTTGCACATCGCTTACCGTGGGGGTGAAAGGAACAATATTAGAAAAATCACTCAACGAGTTTTCGATATAGCGACTGTTTATCTTGTCGTATATATACAATTTATCCCCTTTTATAATCAATCGGGCTATCTCGATGCCAAAAATGGGGCGTAACGAAATCTGCACACCTTCATCTTTTATCATTCGCATTTCGAATGACGAACTGAGTGAGCCGAGCGATATACTGCCTCGTGCCACACAAGTTTCCCAATCGCCGTACGACTCAATCATATCGCTGAAGAGTGCATACTCCTTCGATGCTTGTGTTCCCTTGTCCGCACTCGGCTTGGTCACTACGGTGGTAGTAGTGGTTGATGACGTCTTTTTTGTGCGTCGCGTACTTTTACATCCTGTTGCAAGAACCAGCAGTAGGATGGTTGCTATAATTGCTATTCGTTTCATTCCTTTATATATTGTTTTTGTTCGATTTTCTTTTTCAATAGGGGGGTAGGCTCTATTTCGTATGATTTTTCCCATTGGGCTATGGCTGTGTCAATCTCTCCCGATAGAGCCAGAATGTCGCCGTAATGTTCGTAGTACACATTGCTTCCTTCATCCTCGGGCTTGATTTCTTTGACAACTTGCTCCATATAGATGCGTGCCAATGTATAACTCTCCATCTTAAACAGTATCCACGCGTAAGTGTCGATAAAGGTTTTATTATCGGGCTCAAGTTTTAGTGCCGAAGCACTCATCTGTTCGGCCTTGAGCAGGTCGCCTCCGTTGCAAGCAAGGTTGTAGGCGTAGTTATTGAGTGTCATAGCGTTCTTGGGGTTGTACACCAATGCAGTGTCATACTGTTGGAAACACTCCTCCATCCTGCCTTGCAGGTGGTATATATCGCCCAACGAGCCGTGTAGGAGGGAGCGTTCGTATTTCTGCTCTTCACTGCATACCTGCAGGGCTTTATGCAGGTATTCGGCTGCTTGTTCATACTCCTTGTTGTTACTTGATATGTTGCTGATAAATAAGTACACCAAGAAGTTTCTGCTACCTTTCTCAATAGCCTTCTGACCGGCCGTTGTTGCGTCGGTGTATAGTTCCTGATAGAAATACGACAGTGTAAGGTTTTCCCAATACTCCACCTCATCGCTTTGCTCAATGAGTTTTTTCAATTGTTCGGTGGCAAGGTCGTATTCTTCTAAATACATAAGTATGTTGACATACTCCTTGCGTGCCGTCGTTTCGTAAGGATATAAATCAATAAGGGTTGTATATACAGTTATTATGGCTGATGTATCCTCCCATCGAATAACACTCGGTATATAGTCCTTGATGACTTTGAGTTTAGTGTCATACTCGATATTCTCATTGCGCAACAACTTGTTGTACTCGTTGTGATGTGCCACAGTGTCGCCTTGAGTCAAGTATATATTGGCTTTTTCGATATAGGCTATAG
>JAFXIZ010000074.1 GCA_017532725.1 Bacteroidaceae bacterium | reverse complement strand
GTCTTAACCTCTCGCAAGGTGGTCACCTCTCGCACGGTTCTCCCGTAAACTTCTCGGGCTTGATGTTCCAAGCACTCGATTACGGTGTGCGTCAAGATACAGGCTATGTAGATTATGATCAAATGGAGGAGGTAGCACGTCGTGAGCGTCCTCGCCTCATCATTGGTGGTGCTTCGGCTTACTCTCGTGAGTGGGATTATGCTCGTATGCGTCGTTTGGCCGATGAGATAGGTGCTATCTTTATGGTCGATATGGCTCACCCTGCAGGTCTTATTGCTGCCGGCGAGTTGGAGAATCCCTTGAAATATGCTCACATCGTAACATCTACAACTCACAAGACTCTGCGTGGCCCTCGTGGTGGTGTTATACTTATGGGTAAAGACTTTGATAATCCTTGGGGCAAGACTACTCCCAAAGGCGAAATTCGCAAGATGTCATCACTCCTCGACTCTGCTGTTTTCCCCGGCGTACAAGGTGGCCCTCTTGAGCACGTTATCGCAGCCAAGGCTGTTGCCTTCGGTGAGGCACTTACTCCCTCGTACAAGGAGTATCAAAAACAAGTACGCGCCAATGCTCGCGTAATGGGTCAAGCCTTTGTTGACAAAGGTTATCACGTTGTTTCGGGTGGTACCGACAACCACTGCTTGCTCATTGACCTTCGCACCAAATATCCCGAATTGACCGGTAAGGTGGCCGAAAAGGCTCTTGTTCAAGCCGACATTACTGTCAACAAGAATATGGTACCTTTCGACACTCGTTCTCCGTTCCAAACTTCAGGTATTCGCGTAGGTACTCCTGCCATCACTACTCGTGGCGTGAAGGAGGATATGATGGGCGAAATCGTTGAAATGATTGACCGCGTATTGGCCGAGCCCGAAAACGAAAGCGTAATTAAGAGCGTTCGTGAGAAGGTAAACGAAACTATGGTGAAATATCCCATCTTCGGCTGGTAATAATTAGCGCTACATACAACGGAGCCGTATCGCAGTGCGATGCGGCTCCGCGTTTTATATTACTTGTACCTTTGTCATAAGTGATTTACAATAAATGGGCTGTGTAGTCCGTTACTATAGTGCAAACAATCAACTCCGTAACAATATGCACTTTTTCTATTTCAACAGTCGTATAGGCAAATATATATTCTTCTTGGTTGCCATAATCCTTGTAGGTGGCTCGCTATGGGTGTCGAACAACCTTGTGCAGAAACTTGAACAGGAGGAGCGCAACAAGATGGAGATATGGGCTGCTGCCACCAGCGAGTTGGCATCGGCCGATATCGATGGTGATATCGACCTTATCCTTACTATTATACAGAGCAATACTACTATTCCTGTGATAGTGGCCGATGATGACGATGCCATTGTGCAGTACTCCAATATCGACATAAACAGTGCCGATACGGCAGCCTTTTTGGCTCATAAGTTGGAACGGTTTAAGGAGAATGGCTCTACGATAGAGATTGATTTGGGAGCCGGTCTTAAGCAAACACTCTATTACGACGACTCTATCTTGTTGAAACAGTTGTCGTATTTCCCTTACATACAACTCTTGGTGCTGATAATCTTTGCACTTATTGCATACGTCGGCTTGGTGAGTGTGAAACGCGCTGAGCAAAACAAGGTGTGGGTAGGACTATCGAAGGAGACGGCTCACCAATTGGGTACTCCCATATCATCGTTGATGGCGTGGATGGAACTGCTGAAAATCACCGATGGCGTGGACGCCGGTATTGTGGCCGATATGGATAAGGATGTGAAACGCTTATCGACCATTGCCGAGCGATTCTCGAAGATTGGCTCTATTCCCGATAAGGAGTTGATATATATTAATGAACTGCTCACTGATACTTGCGATTATATGAGTAGTCGCATATCGAATAAAGTAAAACTCAACTTACACCTGCCCGATGATGCCGAGGGTGTAATGATATGTCGTGCGCTTATCGAATGGGTGTTTGAAAACCTATGCAAGAATGCCGTCGATGCTATGGCCGGCGAAGGTAAGATTGATATTACACTGTTGACCGATCGCAAACACATATATATCGATGTTACCGACACGGGTAAGGGTATCGCTCGCAAAGAGTTTGAGAATGTGTTTAAGCCCGGATACACAACCAAAAAACGAGGTTGGGGATTGGGTCTTACACTCGCCAAACGCATCGTCGAGGAGTACCACAATGGTGCTATATATGTAAAAGAATCGGAACCCGGTGTGGGAACAACCTTCCGAGTAGAGTTGCCTCGTGTGGTATAAATGTGTGTTGTTACCGATAACTCAATAACAATGATAATACGACAAGCGCGAATAGATGAGTTGGATGCCATAATTGGCATCTTTGAGGCTGCTCGGCGTTATATGCGCTCGCAAGGCAATGCATCGCAATGGGGCGATGAGTACCCTCCTCGCGAGTTGATACAAGAGGAGATTGTCGCGGCACATTTCTATTGCGTAGAACATTGTGGCGAGGTTGTCGGGGTATTCTCCTTTATAGTAGGTGTAGAGCCTACTTATGCCGTAATATACGACGGTAAGTGGCACTATGATAAGCCCTATGGTGTGATACATCGTTTGGCATCGAATGGTAAGGTGCGAGGCGTAGCCGATGTCTGCTTTGAGTGGTGCAAGCAGCAACATCCCTATTTGCGCGTCGATACCCATCGCGACAACAAAACAATGCTACAGATTATGGATAGGCAAGGCTTCGTGCGCAGTGGTATTATCACACTATCGCGCAACGGCGATACTCGCATAGCCTTTGAGTGGAAGAAGTAAATATTTTAAATTCTATTTTGACTCCTATCATATAATCTTCTATGTAGTAATTAAGGTCAATCAGTGTTACCTTATACGATTAAAAGACTATTTAATATTTCACTCTTTTGTCTTTAAAATTTAAAACTGTCATACTTTGTCAGTTTGCTGCCATAACTTTGCAGAAAAGTCATACTGCTTTATTTATGAAACAGAAAGATTATACCCGTCTGCGAGAACAAGTGCAGAAAGTAGAAGAGAAAATTCTTGCCATCACAGGCCGAAATGTGGATTTTAATATAGGGTGGACTCGTTCGCAACGCAAATGCGAGCAGGTCGAAAGGTTAATTTGGAAGCGCAAACATCTGCTTGATAAGATGTTTGTTGCTACGCCAGAGGAGGTGGCGCGTATGGAGCAGGTGAACAATCGTTTGTACAACCTCACGCAGAAGATGTATGCTCGTACCGAGGCGCTCTATCGCAAGATGGCAACTACTACCTACGACACCAATTTTGATGACGATGTGGAGGTTGAGGGTTCACTCCGATTTTCGGTAAATGGGTACAGTTCTGTTTTGCCAATGGCGAATGATACCTACTACGGCTCGGATTTTTACGAGATGTTTGGTGTTATTGATTGGCTCTACACTTGCAAGCATCTGAAATTGGAGGAGGTAGAGCATTGTTGGTGTCTCCTCTCGCCTGCCAACTATCGCTCCGATATAACACGCGAAGAGTTAGGGATACATAACGACTTCCACGATGGCACAACTTGGTATGAGTCCGTGCAACCTGCAGTTGACAAGTTGAGCCATATCTGCATCTGCCACGCCATCCACGACTTGAGCGACCATAAGCCATATTCCATTCCCGATATTCTGCGAATGAACGACTTTTGCGTAGAGGTAAAAGTTAAGCATCAGCATTGGGAGGAGCAAGACGGCAGTGGATGGAAATGGTGGGAGCGTTGCTCGTTTGATGAGTTTAGGGATAAGTTTGTGCGCGAGGCTGAGCAAAAACGTGCGCCACATATCCGACTTGGGCAGGAGATTGCCAATCGCACTCGCTTGTATTTCAATGATTATTTGGAAGACCTATCGGCAGACACGCCGGGCGTGGAGCAATGGAGAGAGCCTCTCTCTGACGAAATACACTATCGCTGGCGCCCACAAAAGGATTGTTACTACTTGGATGAAAATATCAACGACTACTTGCGTGAGTTGTATGAGTTTGTGAGAATGAAATAAAATTATTAGATTTGCGATAGACTACGACTCAAGGAAATGGATAACAATGGAATATCTCATATACTCGACTTTATCGATGATATTGTTCGCGAAGATGCAAAACAGCAGGCGTCTGAAATCAATTTTGTAATGGAATTGGCTGTAGAAGTTAAGCGTTGCATCGAACAGAATAGACATCTATTACCTTATCACCTCAATATTATTGACGAACTGCATATTAACGAAAATGGACATAGTCGCATACTATGTAAATTATTGCAATACAAATCGCTATCAGGGGAGTATGTAGTTCTACAATCGCTGTTGAGGTATATCGCTGAACAAAATAACGAATATCATTCCATATACATCAAGAGCCCACTAATTACACAGGAGCAGTGTCGAATAGACCTTTGGGTACGCGATAGAGTTGGAGGATATGCCATTATTTTCGAGAATAAGGTTTATAACGCCACTGACCAAGCGGCACAACTCTCAAGATACATCGACTGTACCAAAGCAAATGGATTTACAGATGAGCAAATATTTGTAGTCTATCTATCACAACAAGGCACAGAGCCGGCAGAACAATCTTGGGGCACATACAAGCCGGAGTATGAACAACGGTATATGAATTTATCATTTAAAGATGATGTTCTACCGTGGCTGAAAGAACGTATCGTTCCTATATTGCCGGATAAGGATTATATATTACGCTGTGCAGTGGAACAATACATAGACTATTTAGAAGGCATTTTTGGTTTGAGGACAATAGATAAGGAGTTAAATATGAAAGTAGAAGAGTGTATTAAGGAAAAACTTGGTTTAACAGGTCAGATGTATGATGATTATCGTACCATTCGTCAATATCAAGACGATATCAACAAGGTGTTAAACCATTTGGGAGCACTAAAAGATAAAGTGGAGAAACAGATGTTCAAAGAGTGGAAGGAGGCTATGATTCAGCATTATCCTAAATTGAAAGATAATATAACATTAGGGAATAGAGGAAAGGATATTTTTGTCGGAATCAATTTAGAAGTTTGTAAGCACCCTATCAGTATTTGTATTGAAAGAGAGACAAATATATTCTATGGCGTATATTGCGCAGATGGCAAAGACGCTAATATAAACAATATGATTGAAGAAGCCACATCATATATCGGTGGTTGGGAAAACAACAGTTCGTCTTGGTATTGCTGGAGATATCCTGATAGCAAATCTGTCCTGCCCGACCTAATTGCACTCATTGATGCCATTATGCCATTAACAAAGCAATAACTAAAACGAGACCTGCCCTTAACATAGGCCGGTCTCGTTCTCTTGTAGGGCTATCTCCAAGCCTCGTTCCAATTTCTTGCGCAGTAAGTATGGCACCTTGCGACGAAAAGGGAAAAGGCTTGTGACATAGGGATGCGAGTGATTGGGCATATACCCTTCGTCACCATCGAGAGTGATATAGGAGTCGTCCGTTATATCAAGTGCATAATCCATCTCCTCATTTAACTCGCTATCTGTGATTCCAACGCAGTTCTTTTGAAACGCCTCACGCACTCTGCGGCGAATCTCTGCGGCTTGTGCCGGAGTCGGTGGCTGACTATATACTATCTCCAACGATACCGTATCGCCCGACAGCACCTCAACCAAGTCGCCCACATCGAAACGGCACTCCTCTTTGGGTCGCCCATCAAATGGTTCAAGTCTTCCACCCAAATCGTTGTTGTATAGTGCCGAGACTTTGGTTTCGTGCAGAAATGTTCCATCTTCCAAGTAGATGCGAGTATGTTGCGCATCGCCCGTAAGGTGCCAATCAAATGGTATCTCATCAACCACAAAACCATAATAGTAGTCGTAATCCGAGTGGTACTTACCGGAAGATTCGGCCTTCTCCTCACCTGTTACATATTTGCGAATACGCCTTTCGGCATCCTCCAACGAGTGGAAGTAGCCCGTAACCTCGCGCCGTACCTCAAATCGAGGATAGCGTGCTTCGGATTTACCTTGATAGTAGATTGTGGTGAGTTTATACAACACGTCGGTTGCTCGGGCATAGGGTTCTCGTCTCATAATTTTATCTTTTTCCTGCGAAGGTATGATTTGAGAGTGACAAAGGCTGTCAGTGTGAAAATATTTTTACACTGACGCAATGTGGCAGTGTGATTTCTCAACTTTGCACCGTAAATCGAGAACAATGATGACAAACGAACAAAAACTTATTGAGAAATACCGCGGTGCAGCACTGCGATATTGGTTTGAGCCGGAGAGTTCCTACGATATGGCGTTTGATAGTTTTGAGGAGTTTTATGCATATCTGTTTAAGGATATAGCCCTTTGTCCGAAGGGTATGAGCCGTGAGGCATATATCGTCGCTCGCTGCTACTATATTTTCGAGTATGAGGTGGCTGTCGAGAGAGTATTGAGTGGAATACACTCTGCACGCAATTTTGACAGCGATTGGGAGGCTGTTCCTTATCGCTACGACCCTCGCGATAACACAGAACACACCGAGCGATTTCTGCACGATGTATATGAGGCAGCAACATCTATTTAACCCTATAAAACATTTTGAATTATGGTAATCGAAAGAACATTTGGCGATGCTATTGTGTCGCAGGAGTTAAACAAAGAGGCGTGGAAAAAGTTATCGCGCCAGTTTAAGTGGAACGAGGAGTTGCTCCGAAAGTATCGTTGCCTGATTGATTGGGACGCCTTGTCGGAGAATACCGAAATGCTCTGGACAGCATCTATCCTCGAAAACTTTAAGGATTATATCAATTGGCACACGTTGTCGGGCTACGCACCCGAGGGATTGCTTACACCCAAAAACATCGAACAGTTTGCCAATAAATGGGATTGGCACGAGTTGTCGGATAACAGCAACCTTAAACTCACTTATGCTATGCTCGATAAGTTTGCCGACAAGTGGGATTGGGAGCAAATCATCAATAATTGGCGAGCCGAGGAACTTTTCACGCCCGAGTTTCTGGAACGATACAAGGAGTTTATTCCTGCCGAGCAGTTTCAGCAATCTACCCTTTGGGTTGCTCTTGCTGAAAAACGAGTTGCAGAGTTAGAACAGGAGATTATAGGATAGTTCATCCACTATTGAGAATGTAGTCGTGAAATCGGCTGCATTTTCTTTTAATCCTATTTACACTGACAAAAAATGTCAGTTTTCAGTCGTACTTTTGCGATGTTTGGAGAGAAATTTGTAACTTTACCTAAAAATACAACCCGTTATGAGTACTGCAGGACTTATCAACCGTTATGTATGGTTTGTAACAACCATCTATAATAGAGGTCCCATTTCGCTCGAAGATATACAACGCCGTTTCGAGTCACACTTTGGACTTGGAGAGGAACTTTCGGAGCGTCAATTCCACCGTTATACCGATGCCGTAGAGGAGTTGTTCGACATCGAAATAAAGTATAGTCGCACGCAGCGAGGCTATGTCATTGCCGACCGTGAAGGCATCGACAATATGGGTATGCGCAAGTGGCTGATTCAGACCTTCTCGGTCAATAATATTCTGCACGAAAGCCAAGATCTCAAAAATCGCATCCTCCTCGAAGATGTACCTTCGGGACAGCAACACCTTACGACTATTGTTGATGCTATGCGTGAGAGTGTGGTTCTCTTGATGACTTATCACAGTTTTCATCGTGAGGAGCCTTCAACCTTCGAGGTGGAACCGTACTGCGTGAAACTCTTTGAGCAGAGGTGGTATATGCTCGGAATGAGCGATAAACTGCGTATATACGCCCTCGACCGTATCAAAGCGTTGGAGCCAACCGAGCGTACATTCAAACTGCCCAAGAAGTTCGATGCCGAGAAGTTCTTTGAGGACTACTACGGCATTATCATCAGCGATGAGGATTTTGATGTCGAGTCGGTGGCATTGAAAGTCGATTCGCGGCAGAGCAAGTATCTGCGTACCCTGCCCCTGCACCACACGCAAGTCGAGATGGAGCGCAACGAGGAGTATTCGATTTTCGAGTATCGCCTATGCCCTTCGTTTGATTTTAGACAAAAATTACTATCATTGGGCAAGTCGGTTGAGGTGCTTGCACCAACAAAACTGATTGCAAAAGTCCGTGAGGAGGGCTTTGCCGAGCACGCACAGTTTTAGTTTTATCTAAAGTTCTTGGAATTTTTTATTATATTTATACATTCAAACTGATACAATTTTGATATGGATAAACTAACAAGAGTTTATAATCTGTAAACTTTTACATTATTCCAAAAGTGAAGAATTTTCACAATTCATACTAAAGACTATTGGAGAACATAATTGGACAAGAGATATTCTGGGTGATACCGTGGAATTTCTAACGGAAGAACAAGAAGTTTTGTATGAGTCTTTAGGAGGAGAGTTGATTCGGAAGAGATTGATGAATTTATATATAATGATAAAGTTAATCTTGAAATATCAAAAAAAATTGAGAGAACAGGGAGTAACTAAATATCTTTGTGAAAATGAAGATTATTTAGATGAGATTCGTAATGGGAGTATTATATGTGAAGGTATTAACGTAGAAGAGATTAAAAAGATGTTATTGGGTTAATGAGAGTCATATTTACAAGTGATACTAAATAACTACTACTTCGAACAACAGAAGCCGCGGGTCGAAATCCACACGAGTGAATCGACTAATCATAAATAGTCCGAATGAATACAATCTAATTCAAAACAAAGGTGGCGTATGTAGTGAACCTTGTAGTTCCTGCATACGCCACTTTATTTATGTATAAGTGTTGTTGTAAATGCTTTATTATCTCAATCGCAATACTTGTCCGGGGCGCAGGGTAGATGTTTTCTTGATGCCATTGAGGTTGCACAAGCGATTGACCGTGGTGCCGTTGCGCTGTGCTATGCGCGATAGGGTGTCGCCCTTGCGCACGCGATAGGTGGCTGTTCCACTGCCTCCACTCTTGCCGTTGTTGTAGCCATACTTGGTGCCATTGACGTGGATGGCCGACGGGCCTTTCGACGCCAAGAGTTTGGGACTGAATGAGAATTGATTTACTTTTATTGTCTTGTTGTTGAAGTCGAATATTGCGTTGGGATTTATATCCATACCCAAGTAGCGTGTTTCGAAGTGCAAGTGCGAGCCGGTAGAACGACCCGTGTTACCACCGAGTGCTATAGGCTCGCCGGCAACAACCTCTTGGTCGGGCTTTACCAGAAATTTCGACAAGTGGCCGTATATGGTTTCCAACCCGTTGTCGTGGCGAATGATTACATAGTAGCCGTATCCACGACGCTCGTACTTGGTGAGGCGTATCTTACCGTCGAAAGCAGCACGAATGGTGTCACCCGTTTGCACCTTGATGTCTATGCCTCGGTGCATACGGCGACGTCGCCAACCGTAGTTCGATGTGATGTATCCGTTGTGAGGTATGCAATAGTTCGATAGGTCTATAATCATCGAATCGGGCAACTCCATCTTTGAGGCGTTGTAGGGATTGACGCGCTCTTGATTCCAATCGTTGCCATACAACTCCGATGCAAGGCTCAACTTATCTGATATCTCCAACTCTTTCATAGCCAAGGTGTCGAGCAGATTTATCTCTTCGTAAACGGCTATTTGATTTTGGAGGAGGTCTTGATGGTGTTGGTTGTGTTTGTCGGTAGCATTTTGTGCCTGAACGGTTAGATTCACGCACGCCATTATTCCTACTGCCAACAGTGATACAACGTTTTTGTTAATGTTCATATCGTGGTTTTTCCGATTGTTTGATAGGGTGTTTTATTGGTGGGTATCTTTACTTTGGGTTTAACGTATTTTATACCCCCGAAAATTTTTCAACGGCAAAGGTAGAAATTATCGTGATATAAATGCAACCATTTAAGGTTATTTTTACCTCTATCTTGGTGATTTATTGGGGTTTTAAGATTTTTTGTGTGTTGCAACTGCTATTTTTTATTTTGTTTCGGGGTGTTGCAGTGGCGTGGGGTTAACTTATTTGCCCCCAATTTATCTTTTTCGAATAGTTGCGATGCAACTCTTTGCGTATGACGTAGTTGCGAGGTTGTTCCAAGAGTTCGTCTTTCTCAAGCACTTCCATTGCTATGTCGCGAGCGAGTTGTAGTATCTGTCCGTCTTGGGCAAGGTTGGCAATGCGTAGTTCGAAGGCTATACCACTCTGCTGTGTTCCCTCCATATCGCCGGGGCCTCGCAGGCGCATATCGGCTTCGGCTATGACAAATCCGTCGTTGGTTTCGGCCATAATTTCGAGTCGTTTGCGCGTGTCTTGTGCCAAGTCATAGCGCGACATAAGTATGCAATACGATTGTTCGCCTCCACGACCTACGCGACCACGCAATTGGTGCAGTTGTGCCAACCCGAATCGCTCGGCATTTTCTATTACCATTACTGTAGCGTTGGGCACATTTACACCTACCTCTATCACGGTGGTGGCTACCATAATTTGTGCTTCGTTACGGGCAAATCGCTGCATCTGTTCCTCTTTCTCGGCAGGTTTCATCTTGCCGTGTACCATACTGACAGTGTACTCGGGGAAGGTCTTTTTGACGGTTTCAAACCCCTCGAGCAGACTTTTCATATCGCTCTTTTCGCTCTCTTCGATAAGGGGATATACGATATAGACCTGTCGGCCCAATTGCAATTGTCGTCGCAGCGAGGCGTTGAGTTGGGCGCGTCGGTTGTCATATTGCAGCAGTGTCTGTATGGGCTTGCGTCCCGGGGGCAGTTGCTTGATAACCGACACATCGAGGTCGCCATATACGGTCATAGCAAGGGTGCGAGGTATGGGGGTGGCTGTCATTACCAATACGTGGGGTGGTATGGTGTTTTTGCCCCACAGTTTGGCGCGTTGTGCCACGCCAAATCGGTGCTGTTCATCGATAATAACCATACCGAGGTTGTTGAATATGACACCCTCCTCGAGCAATGCGTGTGTGCCTATGAGTATGCGCACATCGCCCGATGCCAATCCGGCAAGTATCGGCTCGCGCTCTCTCTTGCGACGTGAGCCGGTGAGCAGTTCTACACGCAACCCCAGTGGCATAAGCATCTCCGATATGCTCTCGTAGTGCTGTGCTGCCAATATCTCGGTGGGAGCCATTATGCAGGCTTGGTAGCCGTTATCTATGGCCATCAGCGCTGTCATCAGCGCAACGATGGTCTTGCCACTGCCCACATCACCTTGCAGCAATCTGTTCATCTGCTTGCCACTGCCCACGTCGGCACGAATATCGCGCAGCACTTGCTTTTGGTCGTCGGTGAGCGAGAAAGGGAGTATCTCGTGGTAGAAACGGTTGAAATACTCTCCTATGCGGCTGAATCGGTGGCCACCGATGTTTCGGTTACGCAATCGGGCATAGCGCAGGATGTGCAGTTGCAGGTAGAAGAGTTCCTCAAACTTGAGTCGGAATTGCGCCCGTCGCATATCATCGATGTTGCGAGGGAAGTGTATGTAACACAGCGCATCGTTCAGTCCCATAAGGTGCGCGCGCTCTATAACTTCGGGCGAGAGAGTCTCCTCGATAGGACCGTGTATCGAGTTCCACAGCGAGTATATCATCTTGTGCAACGTCTTTGAGTTGACAAAGGCGTTTTTCATCTTCTCGGTAGTGTTATAGTAGGCTTGCAACCCTATATTGCGATCGATGATGTCATCGACAAGATCAATCTCGGGGTGTGCTATGTTGTAACGGCCGTTGAAGAGAGTAGGTTTGCCAAACAGTGTATAATCGACCCCCGTCTTGTAACGTTCGGTAACATATTTTATACCCTTAAACCACACAAGGTCTATCATACCCGTGCCATCGGTAAACGTGGCAACAAGTCGGCGACGCGCACCCTCGCCCTGCGTGGCGTAGGCTATGATGCGACCTCGCAACTGTATGTAGGGCATCGAGCCGGTTATCTCGCCTATTCGGTAGGTCTTGCTACGGTCGATGTATTTATATGGAAAGTAATACAACAAGTCGCGATAGGAGCGAATACCCAACTCGCGAGCCAATAATTCGGCTCGCTTGGGTCCCACACCGGGCAGATACTTTATGTCAAGGTCGCTCAATTCGGGCATAGTTACTGTTGCGATAAGATTATTTCGGCAAGGGCTATATCCTGTGGAATAGTTATCTTTATGTTCTCACGGTTGCCGTCGATAAGGCATACGCTGTGTCCCGATGCTTCATATACCGAGGCATCATCGGTAAACTCGTCTCGGTAGGGTACATCGTAAGCCCTCTTCAGGAGCGTCGAGTCGAAAACTTGGGGCGTCTGTACAGCGCGAAAGGCACTGCGTTCCACAGCGTGCGAGGCATCGCCTACAACTTGTCGCAGGCTCTCCACCACCGGCATTACCGGTATGGCAGCACCGGCTGTAGCAGCCGTAGCAAAGGCTCGACGCACCACATCGACCGAAACAAGGGGGCGCACGCCATCGTGTATAGCCACCAAAGCATTGTCGGGAACAAGAGCAAGCGCGTTACAAACCGTCCGGAAGCGCGTATCGCCACCATCGGTAACAGCGTGTGGGCGAGTATAGTTATACACCCGGCACAGTCGCTGCCACTCCTCCTGTTGGTCGTGAGGCAAAGCCAATATCAGCACAGCCTCCGGCTCGGCAATAGCCATACGCTCAAGCGTATGCATCAGCACCGTACTACCGGCCAACGGCAAGAACTGCTTAGGCGTATCGCCACCCATACGCGTGCCACGCCCCCCTGCCACAACAATAATATACTTTCTCATCTTCAGCAATACAATTATATGTACAAAGATACGCATAAACGAGCGAGAAATATCAAGGTTGCTTGAATATTTTTCACAGCGAGTGCAAGTATCTTCGAGTGTTTACCTCAAAGATAGTGAAAGGTGAGCGAAAAGAAAACAAGTTTACTTGATTTTCTTTACCGAGGCGCATCCTATCTTATTTAAAGATAGTGCAAGCCGAGCGTAAAGTATAATAAAATACCTCTTGTAAAAGAAACATCCCGTTTGAAATTTCAAACGGGATGGACTATAATGGGCAAATTAATTTACAGCGTTTCTGATATCTTCAGACATTCTCTTATATCTCTTTAAGATAAGATTCCATTCGTGGAAGTTTTCATCTGTAGGTACAGCGTTAGGAGCAGCCTTTTGGCTTTCGATTAGTAGATTAAATTTCAATCCATCTCCGTCGGAGGGAATTTCTTTGAGTTCTACTCTGGTTCTCACTAACATAGTGGCGAATTTATCAAGATTCCACGTTGTACGAACCCAACCGGCAAGATTGTCATTAATCTCTAAATTCCTAAAAATATTTGTAATATAATATTTCATTGCTTTTAGGGCAGCATTGCGATCCATTCCTTCTCGTACTTTTATTGCTATAATATTGTTCGCAATGTCGCTGGAATTTTGGTCGGTTGCATTCCACGCTTCATCTGCAGGCATATCACCAAAATCATAGTGGCTATGACTTTCTGCAAAGTTAATTTCTCCCATAACATCCATAAAACCTTCTCGCTTTATTAATATTGAGATAGGAGAGCCTTTGTGTACAGTGCATTTAACCGGTTGTCGGTTAGATACAACACCTGCTAATACGCCATCGGCAAAAACTTTTGCACCGTCTTGATTAACCTGTACATAAATATCTTTTCTGTTACTTGACAACAAGCATTCTCTGTTGATAATCAAGTCGGGGCTTGTAGTAAAACTAACCGAAGTATAATATGTGTCATATCCATCAGCCACTATTTTTATATTCTTTTCGCCATTTTTGAATATATTGAATGTGGCGTTACCCTTACCAATTTCTTCTCCATCTACATAAATTGAAGCACTTTCAACATTCGTAGAAATATTGACTTTTTTTCGATTGGGTTTAAGTATTACATCATAAACATCCATTTTGTGGCTGTAACTTACAAGCAATCGTTCTGTTTCAAATCCGTCTGCCTGAATTGTAAATGTTTTCTTTTGCAAGAATCCAATACTCGCAACAAAAGAGCCGTTTGAGCCCGAAATGGGGCTGCCATTTTCAAAAATTTGTGCAGATGCTTGTGCTTCTGTGGGTTTAACGATGATTTGAACATTTTTGGCATTTACAAGTGTCGCTACAAGTAATCCACACATAATCAATAATAGTTTTTTCATAACTTTCATATTATATGTTTCCCCTACTCATTTATTTGGCTTTTCGGGTTACTCCGTAGTCCTGTGATGATATTCCAATACGCACAAAAAAATAGCGCGGACAAACTTTTATTATCGCATATCGAGGTTCTGGATTACCTTGTGGCAATAAACAAAAGTGAAGCCCACGCCTATAGCGTGAGCATTATCTTCACTCCTTTTGCCACATTGTTTGAAATTTTCCAGATTTCGATATGCAAAGTCGTAAAGCTAACGCTTTTTCCAATATGTCTAAATGTGCGTATTAATTATACGCTAATATTTCATAGGCTGTGTGTGTTATGTGGTTAATATTTATTTATTCTATTGTGTGTCTTTGTTATTCACTTGCAAATGTAGTTATAAAAAAATAAAAAACAAATCTATTGCTATATTGATTTTTATTTTATGAGTAACATATCACTAACATATCACTCACTATCACTAATATATCCGAGAGGAGAACAAAATAAATTTATTTATTTTTTCTTCCATAAGTTTTTCGTACCTTCGCAATATGGAAAACTCATTCAATCCCCAAGAACGGATTGCTTACTTGAGTCGTACGCTCGAGGAGCATAATCATAACTATTATGTATTGAACTCGCCAACGATTGGCGACCGCGAGTTTGATATGCTTATGCAAGAGTTGCAACAACTCGAGGAGCAATATCCCGAGTATGCACAACCTAACTCGCCTACACAACGTGTGGGTAGTGATATCAATCACGCCTTTGTACAAGTGGCTCACACCTACCCTATGCTATCGCTGGGCAACACTTACTCGATTGAGGAGGTGGCTGCCTTCTACGAGCGTGTGAAGCAGGGTTTGGGCGATGCGCCATTTGATATTGTGGGCGAGTTGAAGTTTGACGGCACATCTATTTCGCTTACATACAAGAACGGCCAACTGCTACGCGCTGTCACTCGTGGAGACGGAACTATGGGCGATGATGTCACGCGCAACACTCGTACCATTCGTTCCATTCCTCTCGTTCTCAAGGGCAATGACTACCCCGACTTCTTTGAGATAAGAGGTGAGGTATTGATGCCTTGGGCTACATTTGAACGACTCAACGAGGAGCGTGAACGCCAAGAGGAGCCTCTATTTGCCAATCCTCGCAATGCGGCTGCCGGTACGCTGAAACTACAAAACCCGTCAACCGTTGCTGCTCGTGGGTTGGATGCTTACCTATATTATATGTTGGGCGAAAACCTACCCACCGACAACCACTACGACAACTTACAGAAGGCTCGCGAATGGGGATTTAAGGTGAGCGATACAATGCGCGTGCTACACAGCATTGAGGAGATAAAGGAGTTTATCGACTATTGGGACGTTGAACGTCGCAATCTGCCTGTCGCCACCGATGGTATTGTGCTGAAGGTGGCATCGATAGAGCAACAGGAGGAACTTGGCTATACAGCCAAATCGCCACGATGGGCTATTGCCTATAAATTCCAAGCAGAGGAGGCCATAACACGCCTCAACTCGGTATCGTTCCAAGTAGGTCGCACCGGAACTGTTACGCCCGTAGCCAACCTCGATCCCGTACAATTGTCGGGTACGGTGGTGCGCCGTGCCAGCCTGCACAACGCCGATATTATACGCTCGCTCGACCTGCACATAGGCGATATGGTACACGTCGAAAAGGGTGGTGAGATTATTCCTAAAATCACAGCCGTCGATACCGACCAACGTCCTGCCGACAGCACGCCTGTTGAGTTTGTACGCAACTGCCCTGAATGTGGCACACCACTTGTTCGCGAGGAGGGCGAGGCTGCTTGGTTCTGTCCCAACAGTAATCATTGCGCACCCCAAATAAAGGGTCGCATCGAGCATTACATTGCTCGCAAGGCTATGGACATCGACTCGCTGGGACCCGAAACGATAGCCCAATTCTTTGAAAGAGGTATGATAAATAATGTGGCCGACCTCTACACCCTCACTGTCGATGATGTGGCAACACTGAAGCAACAAGGGCGCAAATGGGCGCAGAACATTATCAACTCCATTGCTCGTTCGTGCGATGTACCTTATCATCGAGTACTATTCGCTCTCGGTATTCGCTTTGTTGGCGAAACAGTTGCCAAACGTCTTGCCTCGGCATTCCCCTCGATGGAGCAACTGCGCGATGCCACAATAGAACAACTCACTGCAGTACCCGAAATAGGCGAACGCATAGCACAGAGTGTGGTAGAGTATATGAACGACCTCGACAACCTGCTGCTCATAGAGCGTCTTGCCCAATACGGTGTGCAAATGAAGGCCGTAGATACGCCCGAAACACAACTTCGCAGCAATGTACTCGACAGTGCCGCCGTAGTGATAAGTGGCACATTTGAGCATCATTCGCGCGATGAATACAAGACCTTGATTGAACAACACGGAGGTCGTAACGTATCGTCGGTATCAAGTGCCACACAATACTTGCTCGCCGGTGCCAATATGGGTCCTGCCAAACTCGAGAAAGCCACACGATTGGGTATTAAGATTATCAGCGAAACAGAGTTCTTGCAAATGATAGACGAGTAATCGTATCGATACCTGTTATATACAACAAAGGCTGCACGCGCGTGCAGCCTTTGTCAGTTTATATAGAATTATATTCTACTTATTTCACAACCTTGAAAGATTTGCCATCGACATTTACAATGTATACACCGGCAGGCACGCTGTTGAGGTCGATATTGCCTTCGGCAGCCTCGGCAACAAGCACACCTTGCATATTATATACGCGAGCCTCGTTGTACTCACCGTCGATAAATGCCCAACCGTTTGCCATTACAACGTTATTGGCTTGGCTCTTTACGGCTTCAACACCTTCAGTTCCATCTACAATCAATACAGCAGGAATTTGAACAGGCGCCATACTGAAAGATACCATAGCGATACCACCCAATACACCACCATCATTGCTGGCAGCAAAGATAGTTGACATACTTGCATCGGCAACGCTGTTCCAAGTATAAATATCCGACAAAGCAGTCATAACACCATCTTTATACATTGCAGCATCACCCATAAGAGCTGTCGAGCCGTATGCAACACCGTTATTATCGACACAAGTTAATACTGTATAGGGGGCTGTAAAAGCCACCGATTCTTGGTCGGCAGTCCAAGTCCAACCCGAAAGATCGGTCATATTGGCCGAGGCAGCATAGAAACCGGCAAAATATTTACCGTTTGCGCTTACCTGTGCATAGCCTTCGGCGTCCATCCACATTGTTTCACCAGTTTTTTCAGCAACTTCATAGGGATCTTCCAAGCAGGTAAGACGTTTCTCCTCGTCATTGATAATAACAGCGGCACTACGCGCACCACTACCCCACTCAGAAAAACCTGTAATGATACTGCCGTCGTCACTCATACCCTTAACAACCCAGCCATAAGGACATTCCAAAGCATCGATGCTCTCTTGGATTTTCTCAAAAGTTTTAATGAGATCATAAGCCTTGTTCTCTTCGTTCCATTGCCACAAAGCAGGATACAACTTGTACACATCGGCATCGGTAATATAACCGGCAATAAACTTGGCATCGGCCGATATAGCCATAGCGCAACCATTCATATCATCGGCATCACCCACACCATCTGTAAGTTTGGCTTCAGCACGAAGAATAGGGAGCGGACTCCACACACCATCTTTATAATAACCGGGGCGTGATGCAACCTGACCATCTTTACCGGGTATCTCCACCCAATAGTTACCAACGAAAGTTCCATCGTTAGAAACGTCCATAATCATAGAAGCCAAGTCAACTTCTTCAAATTTTCCGGTAGAACGCTTCCAAATAAAAGCGCAAGAACCGAGGAAATCGTCGTAACCGGCAGCATACTCACCGTTGGCCGACACGCCAAAGATAGTTCCATACAAGCCCTCATTAGAGGCTGCATCGAAATCGGGCAAGTAAAGAGTCGCTTTCTTAAGGTCTTGTGCTACGATAGTATTCATAGCAAACAAGGCACAGAAAAGGAGTAAAAATTTTTTCATACAAATAGTTTTAGGTTAAAAAATATGCGACAAAGATAGTGCTTTTTAGCAAACAAATGCAATATACAACCAATTTTATTCGGCTATTATCTTTTCAGCACGCGCTAACATAACTTCGGCCATAGCACGATTGCCCCAAATATCATACACCACAGCAGCACAACTGTAGCACAAGGCATCGACAAGGAGTGGATGCAACTTATATTCCATTGCGCCTTCGGTGGGAAGTAGCACCCCCAAGAACGATTGAACGATGTGCTGTTTCACTGTAGCCGGTAATGAAAAGTAGTCGATAATATGGCAACCACTGCCATCGAGGCTCCATACTGCCACCGGCTTGTTAACCCCACCACGTGTATATCGGCTGAATTGCAACTCATACAAGGGATGCTGCTCGTTGATAAACTTCGATACGGGCTTGTTCCAGCCTTCCATTTGCAACGATACCGGTCGCAAGAAGTTGTCGGGCATTTGCAGCCTGCCCGTACCGTCTTGTCGCTGTTGCACAACCACTTGACCCTTCAATTCGGTAACGGGTAACAATATTACAGGTGCTGTTATGAACAACACGCGCAACTGCTCATCAATCTTATCATCGATATAGCGTTCGATACTAACCCCTTCGGTCTGCTCGAAAGTGCCATTCCATTGTGGAGTAAGTTCCTCCATACACGTTTTGGTGCGCGCTATTATATCGGCTCTTGTTATTTCCATATTGTATAAATTCAAAGTGTGAGAAAAAGGATGCCTGCATAAGTATGCAATAAACCGATACTCACGCAGGCAGTCCAAACCAATTATCACGCGTTATTGGGAACGATGCGCATATGGGCATTGGGATAGCGCAGTGTCATACAACTTGCCTCGGTAAGTACCAAAGCATCGGTGTTGCGAATACCGGCCTTCTTCAAGTCGAGCATTTGCGATGCAAAGGGCACGTGCGACCACTTCTGTATATACTCGGGGTCAAATATCAAGCCACAGTCGCTCTTCATACAAGCATCGAACACCTCTGAATGAAGGACATAGAGTTTGCCAAACTTGGAGGTAAGTTCGTTGAAATCCAATCCCCACTTGACCATAGTATTGTCGCTTGATGAGGTCTTATACACCTCCATCTTGTTGAGGCGACCTATGAGATCGGAGCCGGCGATAAGCACTTTGCGTTTGTTTCCGGCATTACCGGTAAAGCACTTTTGCATCATATCGACGAGCGTGCTGTGATTCCAATCGGCATCGGCGTCATACTCAAATTGCTTACCGGCCTGCCACCATATACCTCCTGTGAGGCTCACATTCTCCTTTTTCACAGGGTCGTAAATCTTCTGCTTGATACCGAAGAGGAATGTTTTTTCCATACCCAATCGCATATCGTAGATAGCAGCCTCCTCTTGGTCCGAGAAGTCCCATTCCACCTCTTTGTTGGCAAGTTTCATAAAGGTAGATTGTTCGATTTGCATCTTGAAGATCTGACAATAGTTTTGCTCCTTGATAGGCAATGTTTCGAATTGGGCAGTTTGCACATCGAGTTCCGTTGCAGCACGACCCATACGCATCAGACGCATACCCGGGTATATCGTAGGCACACAATTGGCAACACCACCAATGTTTTTTCCATTTACAGCCGATACCAACACCTTACCCGTTTCTACGTCTTTGCCCACGACATATAGTATAAGATTGGCTTTAGACTGTGTTGTACCATCGCTTTCATAGCCTTTAACACCTTGCACCATAATAGTGTCGGACACCTCAAAGGCATCACTATTGTTGGGCGATAACAAGGCTCGGGTATGACTGCTGGTTACCGAGGACTCATCGGGCTCGACATACGATGAGGTGATTACCGCTTCGGTAGGACGCAAATCGACCGAATAGTAATCTACCACCATCGAGCCCGACTTGCGCGCACCTTTATAACGCGATATTTGGTCGATAGGTGTTGACATAGGACGTATTTTCGTAATACGCTCATCGATTTCGCTTTGTAGCAATGAGGGCGAATATTCCTCGACAAGTGCAGTAGTCAACGGCTCGCCCGACACGGTTTTACCGGCAGTCATACCGGGCAAGACAACGGCAAACAGTGCCCCACTCGCCTCGGAACATCCCGAAAGCCACAACAATACAAACAGCAACAATAAAGACAATGCTGCAATAGAAATAATACGAATTTTACTTACTGAAATTTTTTGCATAGTGTTCTTGTTTTGTGATTAAAAAAAATCGGATTAGTAATATTGTAAGTTTTGCCATACGACAACACCGACCGATAAGATGTGTGATGCTATAGATTAATATTAGTTGTCGTGTTGTCGCACAACCATTCTCCTACATATCCCACACACTGTTGCGACGGCGAGGGCGTCGGTAATTGCCACCCGAAGCCGACGGTGCATTGTTGCCCATAGCCGGCATCTTGTCGCCGGCAGCCTCACGACGCTCCATAACAATGCGACGGTTGCGCCCCTTCACCTCACCGGCTTGCTCGGCACAAGAGAGGTCGACATCGTAACGCAAGCCTTTGTAGAGTATCTCGAGGACATCTTCGCGCAAGTCACCGGCAAAAACGTGGCTGCATACGTGGAAGATGCGCTCGATAAAGTCGTCGAGTTCCTGTTCGGTCATCTTCTTGTTGCGCATAAAACGCTCAATCGAACGGGTGCTCTTCTCGACGTTGCCTTTCATAGTATCTTCCAACTCTCGGAAGGCACGACTGCGCTCGACAAACTCCTCGTTGGCAATACGCAAAGCATTCATCTTCTGTGCATCGTTACTGTTGTCGAACACCTCTTTACCAAAGTAACGTACACAAGCCACCAAGGCATCTTCGCCATCGGCAACATCCGATATGAAAGCCCCCACACGAGGATTGCTAAACATCAGTTGACTCAACTTGTTTTGGTCGCTCAACATCTTTTCATAATGCTCACACACATACGAGTCGTACTCGTCGAGGGCATCGTACACGTCATCTTCCGTTTCAAATCGACGGTCGGGGAAACGCTTCAAGATACGCTCTGCCAAACGCTCTCGCGAGGTACGAGCCTTCGATGTGGCAGGTTGTTTTTTCTCTGTTTTACTCATAATATGGTTATTAAAGATTATTGCCTTATGGCTCTGCAAAGGAACAATCGCACACAGCGTACCAACTGCGATAAAATGTTTTTATAAAAAATTTTACCTCCCCGATAGCGCGAGTTCGGGATAAAAGCCGTAACTTTGAACATCATCACTACGTTAACTAATAAAAGAAAGGATAATACTATGTTTTCAGCACAAACTTATGCCGAACGTCGCGCACGCCTGCGCAAAATGGTAGGTAATGGTGTAATCATTCTCAATGGTCACCTCGAAACCTCCATAAACAACCCCAACAACGCTATTGCATTCCGTCAGGAGTCATCGTTTATGTATTATTTTGGGCTACAAGTAGCACGCCTTGTGGGTGTAATCGACTGCGATAACGACTGCGACACCCTATACGGCAACGATGTTACCATCGATGAGATGATATGGACAGGCCCCCTACCCTCGATGGCCGAACAAGCCGCGCAAGTAGGCGTATCGCGCACTGCGCCTCTCGACAAGGTTGCCGATGTAGTAGCCGAGGCACGTCGCAAAGGTCGCACCATACACTACCTACCCCAATTCCGTGGTATGGAGTTAATATATATGTCGTCACTGCTCGACATACCGGCACAACGCGTCAACGACACAGCATCGCACGAGTTGATGGCAGCCATCACCGAGATGCGCGAGATAAAGACACAAGAAGAACTCGATGAAATGGAACGCGCCTTTGAGGTGGGCTACAAGATGCACACCACTGCAATGCGTATGTGCCGCGAGGGCGTCATCGAGCGCGAGATAATAGGCGCCATCAACGGCATAGCAATGCAATATGGCTGGGGGTGGTCGTTCTATTCGCACGTCACACAGCACGGCGAGATACTGCACAACTTCGGTTGCGACTATCCCCTCGAAAATGGCAAACTGCTACTCGTTGATGCCGGTGCCGAACTCACCAGTGGATACTGCTCTGACCACACCCGTACCTACCCCGTAAGTGGCAAGTTCACCACCAAACAACGCGAAATATACGACATCGTGCTACGCTCGCACGACCACGTTCTCGACATTGCTCGCCCTATGCGCTATATGGACCTGCACAACGCATCGTTGTTATCAATGGCGCGCGACCTCACCGACCTCGGTCTGCTCAAAGGCAACCCCGAAGAAGCCGTTGCCGCAGGAGCAATGTTTATGCTTATGCCCCACGGATTGGGTCACGGTATGGGACTCGATGTACACGACTGCGAGGCCATAGGTGAGCGCGGCGATGTTTACAACTTCGACTTCTCGCGCTTTGCTCCTCGCGCTGCCGAGTTGGCCTGCTGCACCTATCGTAGCACTTGGCAATTGCGCCCCGGTGTAGTAATGAGCAATGAGCCGGGTATCTACTTCATCCCTGCCCTCATCGAGCAATGGAAGAAAGAGGGCAAGTGTCGTGAGTTTATCAATTACGACCGATTGGTTGACTATTACGACTTCGGAGGTATTCGCATCGAGGATGACCTCATCATCACCGAGAACGGCTGCCGTCGCGTAGGTGGCGACAAGATAATACCCGTTACCGTTGATGAACTCGAAGCCATCGTAGGTAAAGATTAAAAAAATTCCCTCCTGCCACCACACTCGGTGGCAGGACTTTCTTATTTATTCGATTAGGCTCAAACCATTGCCAACATAGCCCAATATAATTCTTCAAACGACAGAATGACACGACGATGATAAAAAAATTAGTACTACTGACGAGTATAGTTTTATGCATACCACTATCACTTTATGCTCACGACTTTGAGGTTGATGGCATTTATTACAACATCATCGATAGCGAAAGTTATGCCGTTGAGGTAACTCATAAAGGAGAGTATTACAACAGTTTTGACGATGAGTACATCGGTCGTATTATCATACCCTCATCGGTCATATACAACAACACCGAATATCAAGTTATCGCAGTGGGAACAAGCGCATTTGAACGCTGTATAGATGTGACCGATGTCAATTTACCCAACAGCATACTATCAATTAAAGAAGATGCCTTTTATCTATGTCGCAACTTGCAATCTATCACAATACCCGAAGGAACTGAATCAATCGGCAATCACGCATTTCAAGACTGCAAGAGTCTATCAACTGTCAACATCTCTCGCAGTGTAACACACATTGGCAACGTTGCATTCGGATACTGCGATGCATTAACCTCCATATTTTTACCCAATAGCATAACCTCTTGGGGGCAAGAAATTTTTTATCACTGTGAACAACTTCACACCGTAACATTAGAAGAAGGTATTACAGCAATAGGAGCATACGCCTTTCAGGATTGCAAGTCGTTAAAGTCAATCACTCTACCCAACAGTATCACCACAATCGGAGAAGGTGCTTTTTACGGCTGTAGCAGTTTAGAATCAATTGATTTACCCAATATAACCTCAATAGAAGATGAAACCTTTACATTCTGCACTTCACTGCGCACAATAGATATTCCCGTCTATCTAAAATCTATTGGTAAAAGGGCTTTTGAGAGTTGCACAACGCTTACCTGCATTGTTCTACCTGACAGTTTAACCTCATTAGGTAATAGCGCATTTGCATACTGCGAGAATTTAGCATCAGTAGATTGTGGCAACAACATCCTGTACATAGGCAAATCTGCCTTTTATAAATGCATTTTAGACTCCATATCTATACCATCAAACGTTACCGACATAGGCAACTATGCATTCTACTGTAGCACTATAAAGGCTATAAATTGCGAAGCAAAGATTCCACCAACAATAAACTTATATACATTCTATGACTACAACGCAAGGTTATATGTGCCGAACGATTGTATTGATTTATATCGCAAAAAGAAATATTGGAAAGACTTCACAAACATATCAGCCTCAAGCAATTACAACATAATAAAGGACAACATATCCATAAAAGTCATAAACAATCAATTAGAAATAAGTGGTATAAAGGATAGTTATATCATCACCATATACAACACCGATGGTACGTTACTGCATAGCAAAACTGCCAAACAAATAGCAGGCATTACCTTGCCACGAGGAATATACATTGTGCAAGTGAACGGCACAACAAGAAAAGTTGCGATATAGCCCATTTGCCTAAATTGCCCCACCTGATTATTTCGGATGGGGCTTTTTGTTGTAGTTTCGTGCTATCGCATTGATTTTCCATATTTTTTTGTACCTTTGCGACTTGTACGCGCGTGCGTATGAGTGCGCGTCGCAAATATTGTGGTAAAAAAGATTAGTAAACAAGATAACTATCAGTAAATGAAAGTATTGAAATTTGGTGGAACCTCAGTAGGTTCTGTTGATAGCATCAAAAACGTTAAAATGATTGTCGAGCAATGCGACGAAGAGGTTATTGTTGTCGTATCGGCTTTGGGTGGTATTACCGACAAACTTATTGCTACGGCCAACTTGGCAGCACAGGGCGATGATGAGTACCTCAACAATATGCAGATTGTTCGCTCTCGCCACGCCGAGGTGATTGCCGGTGTTGTTCCGGTGCAATATCGCGCCGAAATGGAGGCTCGTATTAACGAGTTGCTCGACGAACTTACCAACATCTATCGTGGTGTATATCTTATTAAAGACCTCTCATCAAAGACGCTCGACACTATTGTGAGTTACGGTGAGCGACTATCTTCTACAATACTCAGTCGTGTGATTGAGGGTATCACACTCTTCGACTCGCGACAATTCATCAAGACCGAACAACAGTTCAACAAACATATTGTCGATTTTGAAACGACCAATCGCCTCATTGCCGAGACATTTGCACAGCAACCACGTCGCTCGTTGGTGCCGGGCTTTATATCGTCGGACATTAAGAGTGGCGACACAACCAACCTTGGTCGTGGAGGCTCGGACTATACGGCTGCCATATTGGCTGCCGCCCTCGATGCCAATCGCTTGGAGATATGGACCGATGTTGATGGCTTTATGACTGCCGACCCTCGCGTTATCAGTTCGGCCTACGTCATCGACCGATTGTCGTTTACCGAGGCTATGGAGTTGTGCAACTTCGGTGCCAAGGTAATATACCCTCCCACAATATACCCCGTATATCACAAGAATATACCCATTGTTATCAAAAATACATTCAACCCCACTGCTCCGGGTACATTTATCAGCAACGAGAGCAACCCCAACAGCAAGACCATCAAGGGTATATCTTCCATCAACGATACTTGCCTTATAACCGTTACCGGACTGGGTATGGTGGGTGTTGTGGGTGTCAACTCGCGCATATTTAACTCGTTGGCGCAATCGGGCGTGAGCGTGTTTATGGTATCGCAGGCATCATCGGAGAACAGCACCTCGTTTGCTGTGCGCAATGCCGATGCCGACCTCGCCGTTCAGGTACTCAACAAAGAGTTTGCCATCGAGATAGAACAAGGCGAGATGAGTCCTGCTCGCGCCGAACGCGAACTTGCCACCGTTGCTATCGTAGGTGAGAATATGAAACAAGCGCCGGGCATTGCTGGTAAGTTGTTCGGAACTTTGGGACGTAGTGGTATCAACACCATTGCTTGCGCACAAGGCGCGCAGAAGATGAACATATCTATCGTTATCAAGTCGTGCGACCTGCGCAAGGCTCTCAATGCCATTCACGACTCGTTCTTCCTCTCAAGTTCGCAAGTACTCAACCTCTTTGTCGTAGGCGTGGGCACTGTAGGTGGCGACCTGCTCAAGCAGATAGCCAAGCAACAAGACAACCTACTGCACAACAAGGCTTTGTGCCTGCGCGTGGTGGGTATAGCCAACTCGCGCAAGTGCATATTCAATCGCGACGGTATAGACCTATCGACCTACCGTGAGCAATTGGAGGCCTCGGATATTGTATCTACGCCACCCTATTTCAAGGAGGAGATTCTGCGTATGAATATGTTCAACTCGGTATTTGTCGATTGCACCGACAGCGCCGATGTTGCAGCACAATATTACGACTTGTTGTCGCACAACGTTTCGGTAGTGGCTGCCAATAAGATAGCAGCCTCGAGCAGTTACAACAACTATGTGATGCTCAAGGAAACAGCCAACGCTCGCGACGTAAAATTCCTATTCGAAACCAACGTAGGAGCAGGCCTGCCCATCATCAACACCATCAATGCACTCACCAACAGTGGCGACAGCATCTTGCGCATTGAGGCAGTCCTGTCGGGTACACTCAACTATATCTTCAACACCATCAGCGCCGATATACCATTAAGCCGAGCCATCGAAATGGCTCAAGAGGCAGGATACAGCGAGCCCGATCCTCGTGTTGACCTATGTGGGAAAGATGTATTGCGCAAACTTGTTATATTGGCTCGCGAGGCAGGTTATGCCATCGAACAAGAGGATGTAACCGTTAGCCACTTCATCCCTACGGAATATTTCGACGGCGACATAGAAACATTTATGCAACATATCAAAGATATGGATACCGAGTTTGAAAGTATGCGACAAAAGTATGCCGAGGAGGGCAAGCATCTGCGTTATGTGGCAAGCCTCAACGACGGTGTTGCCAAGATAGGATTGCAAGCAGTCGATAGCCAACATCCGTTGTACCAACTTGAAGACAGCAACAACGTAATACTTATTTCTACCGAGCGTTATCGCGAGTATCCTATGATTATCAAAGGATATGGCGCAGGCGCAAGCGTAACAGCAGCCGGTGTATTTGCCGACATCATCAGCATCGCCAACATACGATAATATGAAGCGCATTATCATACCTATCATTACAGCCGTTCTGCTATTGACAGGATGTAATACTCCTCGTATGGAGTATCGCGAAATGGTGTGTCACGAGTTACACACCCCCTATCGCGTCAAGTACGAGGCTACGGAACAATATGATGAGGAGATACGCAATGTGATGCGCGACTACTATCACGCTATCAACCCCTTCGACAGCACATCGATAATAGCACAAGTCAATAGCAATGCCGATGTAACGGTCGATAGCATATTTACAGCCGTTTTCAACACAGCAAGGCTGGTAGCACAAGCCACCGATGGGGCATTGGATGTAACCTGCGCTCCGTACATCAACGCTTGGGGATTTGGCTTCACAAACGACAGCAGCAGCGTTACACAAGCCCTCATCGACAGCCTGCGACAATTTGTAGGCTATGAAAAGGTATCGCTTGTCGATGGGAAAGTTATCAAGCAAGACCCACGCTTGTTGCTCAACTTCTCGGCATTGGGCGACGGTTGCGCCTGCGACCTCATTGCACAGTTGCTCGACAGTCGCAATGTAACAAACTATATGATAGAGGTAGGAGGCGAAGTACGCACAAGTGGTGTCAATCCTCGTGGAATGGCTTGGCACATAGGCATCGTAACCCCCGAGGACGACCCCGAGGGGAAAAACAACGAGTTGCAAGCCATTGCCAAACTCGACGGTCGTTACGGCCTCGCCACAAGTGGCAACTACAGGAACTTCCACGAGAAAGACGGACGCAAATATGGTCATACAATCGACCCCACGACAGGCTACCCTGCACAGCAGGATGTACTCAGTGCCACAGTCATTGCCCCCACCACGATGCTGGCCGATGCCTATGCCACAGCCCTTATGGTAATGGGACGTGAGCGCGCCCGTGAGTTGGCTACCGAACAACCCTCGTTGGCCTACTACCTTATATACATCGACGAGAACGACTCGATACGCACCGAGCAATCGGCATCGTTCGACAAGTTTGTAAACGACTAAAAAGACTAAAAGTATACGTCAAAAAACTTTATGGCCTACACGCTATCTATTAGCAAAAATTTTATTATTTTTGTAAGCCAATCAACATATAAGAGATGAGCCACAATTCGTTATTAAACAGACTCAAAGACTTGCAGTTGCGATTTGAAGAGGTGGGCACACTCATCACCGACCCCTCGGTGATAGCCGACCAACGTCGCTATGTAAAGTTGACCAAAGAATACAGCGACTTAGACAAAATCAACAAAGCCACCATTCGCTACGAAGGCTTGCTAAACAATATAAGCGAGGCGCGCGAGATACTCGAAACCGAGAACGATCCCGAAATGCGCGAAATGGCTAAAGAGGAGTTGGACAGCAGCAACGCCCAAATACCCCAATTGGAAGAAGAGATAAAACTACTGCTTGTACCCGCCGACCCCGAAGATGGCAAAAATGCCATTGTCGAGATACGAGGTGGTACAGGTGGCGATGAAGCAGCCATATTTGCCGGCGACCTATTCCGTATGTATTCCAAGTATTGTGAGATGAAAGGGTGGAACTTGAGTGTATCGAGTTTCAACGAAGGAACTTCGGGTGGTTACAAAGAGATAATCTTTGCCGTCAGTGGTGACAATGTATATGGCACAATGAAGTATGAGAGTGGCGTGCATCGCGTGCAACGTGTGCCTGCCACCGAAACACAAGGTCGTGTACACACATCGGCTGCAACAGTTGCCGTATTGCCCGAGGCCGAAGAATTTGATGTAGAGATAAACGAAGGCGAGATAAAATGGGACACCTTCCGTTCGGGTGGTGCCGGTGGACAGAACGTGAACAAGGTTGAATCGGGCGTGCGACTACGCTACATCTGGCGCAACCCCAACACCGGTGTATCGGAGGAGATACTCATCGAGTGTACCGAAACACGCGACCAACCCAAGAACAAGGAGCGCGCCTTGTCGCGTCTGCGCACATTTATCTACGATAAAGAGCATCAAAAATATATCGACGACATTGCCGCACGCCGTAAGACAATGGTTTCGACCGGCGACCGCAGTGCCAAGATACGCACCTACAACTATCCTCAAGGTCGCATCACCGACCACCGTATAGGATACACCATTTACAACCTTCCGGCATTTATGGATGGCGATATACAAGATTGCATAGACCACCTCATCGTTACCGAGAATGCTGAGCGACTGAAAGAAAGTGAATTATAAACACCTATAACACATAACACTATGAATTGCCAAGAACTTTTTGAAAACATCCGACGCAAGAAGTCGTTTCTATGCGTAGGTCTTGACACCGACATTCGCAAAATTCCTGCACACCTGCAAGGTCGTGAAGACGCTATATTTGCCTTTAACAAAGCCATTATCGACGCCACTGCCGACCTGTGCGTAGCATACAAGCCCAACCTTGCCTTCTACGAGAGTCTTGGATTGGAAGGCTGGAAAGCCTTTGAGGATACAGTGCGCTACATCCGTACTAACTATCCCGATATGCTTATCATCGCCGATGCCAAGCGTGGCGACATAGGCAATACCAGCGAAATGTATGCTCGCAGTTTCTTCGAGCATCTCGATATTCACGCCGTTACCGTAGCACCCTATATGGGCGAAGACAGCGTTAAGCCCTTCCTTAACTACGACAACCGATGGGTTATCGTGCTGGGCTTAACATCGAACAAAGGCTCGCACGACTTCCAACTCACAGCCGATGCCAACGGCGAACGACTCTTTGAAAAAGTACTGCGCGTAGCACAAACTTGGGGTACTACCGACAATATGATGTTTGTCGTAGGTGCCACTCAAGGCTCACTCTTTGAGGACATCCGTCGCGTAGCCCCCAACCACTTCCTGCTCGTTCCCGGTGTGGGTGCGCAAGGTGGCAGCCTCAGCGAAGTTGCCAAGTACGGCTTGAACGACCATTGTGGACTTATTGTCAACTCTTCGCGCCAAATCATCTACGCCGACAACAGTGAGAACTTTGCCGAAGCAGCACGCGCTCAAGCCCTCAACGTACAACAAGAGATGGAACAAATCTTGAAAGAGAGAAACTTAATTTAAATCGTATAACCCAATAATTTTGAAGTATGAAAAGTATTAAAGGCACTCAAACCGAGAAAAACCTCCTCACATCATTTGCAGGAGAGAGTCAAGCACGTATGCGCTACACTTACTTTGCAAGCGCAGCCAAGAAAGAAGGCTACGAACAAATAGCAGCCATCTTTGAAGAGACAGCCAACCAAGAGAAAGAACACGCCAAACGTATGTTTAAATATCTCGAAGGTGGTATGGTAGAAATCACAGGCACATTCCCCGCAGGCGTAATAGGCTCGACAGCCGATAACCTTCGCGCAGCAGCAGCCGGCGAAAACGAGGAGTGGAGCAAGGACTATCCCCACTTTGCCGACGTGGCAGCCGAAGAAGGCTTCCCCGAGATAGCAGCAATGTATCGCAACATCGCCATCGCGGAGAAAGGTCACGAAGAACGCTACCTCGCATTCTTGGCAAACATCGAGAACAATACCGTTTTCGCCAAAGCCGAAAGCACCGTATGGCAATGCCGCAACTGTGGTTTCATTATCGAAGGAACAAATGCACCCAAGATGTGTCCTGCCTGCTTGCACCCCCAAGCACACTTCGAGGTAAAAAAAACCAATATGTAATCAAAGTTGTTTAACTATATAATAATTTAATAGGTATCAATTATGCAAACAATTGACAATTTCAATTTTGCCGGTAAAAAGGCGATTGTACGCGTTGACTTCAACGTACCTTTGAACGAAAAGGGCGAAATCACCGACGATACTCGTATTCGTGGTGCATTGCCTACGCTCAAGAAAATCCTTGCCGACGGTGGTAGCCTTATCATAATGTCGCATATGGGCAAACCCAAAAAGAATCCCGATATGAAATACTCGTTGGGACAAATTGTTGACGCTGTTTCGGAGAAACTCGGCGTGAAAGTACAATTTGCACCCGACTGTATGAAGGCCGAAGAGGCTGCCGCAGCCCTCAAACCCGGCGAAGTTCTCTTGCTCGAAAACCTCCGTTTCTACGCCGAGGAAGAGGGCAAACCTCGTGGCGAATTTGCTACCGACGAGGAGAAGAAAGCAGCCAAGGCTGCTATGAAAGAGCCTCAAAAGGAGTTTGCAAAGCACCTCGCTTCGTATGCCGACTGCTACGTTAACGACGCCTTCGGTACAGCACACCGTAAGCACGCATCTACAGCCATTATTGCCGACTACTTCGATGCCGACCACAAGATGCTCGGTTACTTGATGGAGAAGGAAGTAAAAGCCGTAGATAACGTATTGAGCGACATCAAACGCCCCTTCACTGCCATTATGGGTGGCTCAAAGGTTTCTACCAAAATAGGTATCATCGAAAACTTGATGGACAAAGTCGATAACCTCATCCTCTGCGGTGGTATGACATACACATTTGCCAAGGCTCAAGGTGGCAAAATCGGTAGTTCAATCTGCGAAGATGACAAACTCGACTTGGCTCTCGACATCATTGCTCAAGCCAAGGCCAAGGGTGTAAACCTCGTACTCGGTGTTGACTGTGTAGCCGGCGACGCCTTCTCGAACGATGCCAATACACAAGTAGTTCCCTCTGACGACATACCCGAAGGTTGGGAAGGTTTGGATGCAGGTCCCAAGACTCGCGAACTCTTTGCCAACGCCATCAAAGGTTCAAAGACCATCCTCTGGAACGGTCCTGCCGGCGTATTTGAGTTCGACAACTTCACTGCAGGCTCACGCGCCATTGCCGAGGCTATTGCCGAGGCTACCAAAGAGGGTGCTTTCTCGCTCATCGGTGGTGGTGACTCGGTTGCTTGCATCAACAAGTTCGGTATGGCCGACCAAGTATCATACATCTCAACAGGTGGTGGTGCTTTGCTCGAAGCCATCGAGGGTAAAGTTCTCCCCGGTATCGCTGCTATCAAAGGTTAAAAAATCAACAATAACCTACATTTAAAGAAAGGCGATGTGTCACACGACACATCGCCTTCGTTTATATGAATATTAGTCTTATTAGATAATATGCTAATCAACACAAATATATCTCACCCTATCGGCGCAGTTCGGAACGGGGTGTGAATGTGTCGGGAATATCTACGCCATATACGGCTGTGCGAAGGTATTGACTCAACTCCTCGGCTGTGCTGCATTGCTGCATCTCTTCGACCGATATTGCATTACCCACAACCACTCGGTGCTGTCCCTTATCTTTATTAAACAATTCGGAAGGCAGGCGCAATAAGCGAAGTGGCAGGCTGATAATACCCAAGCCATAGTAGAAACGAGAGTTGCGATCGAGGAAACGAATGGGTACTACCGGCACGCGCGATTCTTGGATAAATCGAATGGTCTCGACATCCCACTCACGATCGACGATGCGACGAGGACGGAAATGGTAGTCGGAGCCTACACCCGAGGGGAAGAAGCCTACAGCAGCACCCTTCTCTATCTGCGAGGCTGCCGCAGCATAGGCGTTCTCATCACGGCTCTTACCACGACCTTGTACATAAACAAAGTTGTCTTGCAATGGTTCTATGCGCGACATCATCTCGCTGGCTGCCAACTTAAAGTCGCCACGAACACCACCCAACAGGTCTATTAGCACAATAGCATCCAACGCACCGTAAGGCTGGTTGCTCACTGTAATAAACGCTCCTTGTGGCAACGTGTCGAGTCGCTGATGATGCCCTACCCTATAATCGCAATTGATAAGGCGCAACAACTTATCGGTACACTCAACACCACGGTCGAAATATACTTGGTCATATAGTATATTCAACTTGTTGACATCGCATACGGCTATAACAAGTCGTGCCAACACGCGCCCCCAATAGCCACGAAACGCACCCGATATATGCCCGAGTTCATCGATATTGAGCAACTCGTGCTCGGGGCGTTGCTTCTGTTTACGAAATACCACCAACTTCTCGATAAAGAAATTGAGTACACCCGATATACACAATGCTACAAGATTACATACGACTACATCCCAGCCGAATATATACTCGAACAATAGGAGGAAAAGCATCTTAACCACAAATCCCGACAGGGCTGCGATATTAAAGACTACAAAATGCTTGAGGAAACTCTTTGCGCTCTTGTCCTCTACGCGATTACTCCATATCCAATAGTAGGAACAGATGAAGTTGCTGAATACAGCAAACTCAAATGAAATCATTGGAGAAATGATATTCTTTCCCCAATAAGTGCCACTCAGCAAGAAGTCGGAACAAAGCCACAGTACAAGTGTATCGACACCCGTACCCAACAGACGACTTAATACAAACTGAATATATTGGCGCAAGGCTATGAATGTGTGTTAGAATTACTATTTCTCGTTAAGACTTACTTTTTCAAGGGGTCGCGCTCCGAGAGATACTTACGGTCTTTGAGCCATTGCGACAGCCACATATAAGCAATAAACAATGCTATGGCAATACCTACAATGTCGAATACGCCCCAAGTTTGTCCTGCAAAGACACACGACCACTCACGCAACGGAGCAATATACATATATATGGTATTGAGCAAGATGACTACCAAACGGAACTCGGTAGGTCCCATACCGGCGTAAGTCAAACGGAACTCATCCTTGAGGATGGTGCATATATAGGTATAGATAGATATTACCAAGTAGGCTACCAACACCAACAATGCTACATCAAAACGGAATATAGGCGAAAGACCGGCTCCGACACACATAATGCATATAGTAACAGCATCCAACGAGTGGTCGATAAAGAAACCATACTTAGGCCTTTGAGTATTGCGCACACGCGCCAATGTTCCGTCCAAACTATCGCCATACCAATTGATGAACAAGCCTAAAGATGACAACCACAGATAATAAACACTGATGTGTGCCAACGCAAAGCCTACAGCACACACTGCTGCTCCTAATACACCTATGTAAGTCAACAAGTCAGATGTAACCCACTTGGGTTGTCTTTCGGCAAGCCAAACGAGCGCCTTTTTTTCCAATTGATTCAATAGAGAAGTCTGTATTCTATCCGATTTTTCGTGTCCCATTTTTCTTATTTTTTTTATTCTTCACCTGTTAGATCCAATACCTCTTTATCACCACTCTTATCGACATACTGACGACGCAGGGGCGATGCGTGAGCCTCATCATCAGCAATGCGATTGCGATAGATATCCATTGCCATATAGATAGCCTGACGGAAAGATTCCTCCGAAGCGATACCCTTACCTGCTATATCGTAGGCTGTGCCGTGATCGGGTGATGTTCTTATAAACAATAATCCGGCTGTAAAGTTCACTCCACAATCCATTGCAAGAGTTTTAAATGGAGCCAAACCTTGGTCGTGATACATAGCCAATACACCATCAAAACGCTTATAATGCTCCGTACCAAAGAATCCGTCGGCTGCATAAGGGCCGAAACACAACATTCCGTTCTTCTTGGCTTCCTCGATGGCAGGTATGATGGTTTGTTGTTCTTCATCGCCCAACACACCATTCTCGCCGGCGTGAGGATTGAGCGACAGCACTGCAATACGAGGCTTACGCACGGCAAAGTCGTGCTTCAACGACTTCTCAAAGGTTGACAATCGCTCAAGGATGAGTTCTTTGGTTAGTGCTTGGGGAACTTGCGCTATGGGCATATGACCTGTCACAAGGGCTACACGCAAAGAGTCATTGACCAATATCATCAACGACTTCTCGCCCTCGCCTGCCAAACGTTGCTCGAGATACTCGGTGTGTCCGGCAGGGAAGTTAAACTCCTGCGACTGCATTATATGCTTACTGATAGGAGCCGTTACCAATACATCAATCAAGCCCTCGGCAAGATCCGATACGGCACACTCCAACGCTGTATAAGCAGCAAGTGCCGATTGCTCCGAAGGGCGACCGATTTCTACTTTTATCTCCTCATCAACACAATTTATCAGGTTATTTTGTCCGTCAACAACCTGACGGGCACCGGTAACTATATTGAAATTGACCGGCTCCATATCTATAGCCTTACGATGATAGGCGGCAACCTTTGCCGAGCCATATACGACAGGGGTACAAAGTTCTACAAACCGGGGGTCGGCAAGTGTCTTGAGGATAACCTCATATCCCACTCCATTTATATCACCGTGTGTAATACCAACTCTTATCATTTTTTTGCTCATTACAGTTGTTGCTCCATTACCGAAGCAAATTTAATAGAGTGAACAAAGTTAGTAAATTTATGTAAAACTGTTGCTATTCAGTTACAACATTTGCATTATTTCACTTATCTTTATCAATCTTTGGCAACCGTAGAGAGCATACCACACGCTGCAAAAATATCTTCACCACGCGAAGCCCTTATGGTAGCCGTTACGCCACGCTCGTTAAGACGATCGCGAAACGCCTCTATTCGTGACATATCGGAGGTCTGAAGATTCACTCCGGGTATGGCGTGGAAACGTATCAAATTGACAAGACAAGGCAACCCACCCAACAACTTCACCAACGCATCGGCGTGTTGCAATGAGTCATTATAGTTGTGAAATACTATATACTCGAACGAGAGGCGTCGCTGATGACTCCAATCGTACTCGCGCAACAAGGCAAGCAACTCTTTGATAGGGAATGACTTCTCTACGGGCATTACTTCGGCACGTTGCTCGGGATAGGGTGCGTGCAGGCTCAATGCCAAGTGGCAGTCGCACTCCTCGATGAAACGACGCAAGCCGGGTCGATAACCGATTGTTGACACCGTTATACGACGAGGACTCCACGCCATACCCCACTCCTCGGTAAGTATTCGCAACGCCTTGAGCAACTCCTCAAGATTGTCGAGAGGCTCTCCCATTCCCATAAATACGAGATTGGTAAGTGTATCGCTATGTGGAACGGATACTATCTGATTGATTATCTCGCGCGAAGTAAGGTTGCGAGTAAAACCTTGCTTGCCGGTCATACAGAAGTAACAATTCATCTTACACCCCACCTGCGACGACACACACAATGTGGCTCGCTGACGGTCGGGAATATACACCGTTTCGACTCCCGAGGTTGCACCCACATCGTACAGATACTTGGCAGTACCATCGACCGATTGCATTGCGTGCTTGGGAGGATAATAGCCAACATCGTAATTCTCGGCAAGTAGTTTGCGATGAGCCTTGGATATATTGGTCATATCTTCGATGCTGTTTACACGATGTACATATATCCATTGTGCCAACTGTCGGGCTGCAAAACGTGGCATTCCACAAGCAGTCGCTACAGCCTGCAACTCCTCAATAGTCTTTCCTACAAGATGCTGTTTTTCCATTATTCGCGTTTATAAACCTTTCATAGTAGAAATAAAGACCGCCAAAGTATTTGGGCGGTCTTTATATATCGACATAAGGTATTTTCTATTAGAAGAAACGTACCAAAGTATTCTCTATATCGGCTTTGTCTTTGAGGACTTCCAAGAATTGGTTGGTTGCCGATGTATATTGTTGTTGCAAACGTACCATCTCCGATGCTTCGTCATAAGGACGAGCCACAGGATTTTCATTTACAACTTGCAATACATATACACCACGGTTACCTGTGATGGGAGCCGATACCTTACCTACCTCGAGGGCTGTGGCAGCACCTGCTACAACAGGCTCATAACCCATACCTTGGATGCTGGGCGACATAAGTGAAACATACTTGGCAGTATCTACCGATGCATTCATTGCTGTAGCATAAGCCTCGATAGTGGTAGCATTGGCAGCAGCCAATTGCTCGGCAATGATAGCAGCCTTCTTATCGCGACGAACTGATGATGTGAGCATTGTTTCGAGGTCTTCCATAGGACGATAACCCTCTTTGACAATCTTCTCAACAGCAGCCACTACATAGCGACCACCTATCTCAAATATCTCTGAAATATCACCTTTCTTGGCATTGAATGCCCAGTGTATAATTTGACGGCCATCTTTTACACCGGGAATTGTTACTTGCGACGCTTGGCAGTCAGCAGGCATCACAGTGTAACCTGCAACGTATGCGCTGTCGGCAAATTGTTGAGCATTGTTATACTTGGCAACATACGATGAAAGAGTGTTGTACAAGTTTGTTTCGGTATCAACACTGGGAGATACACCGATAGTCAATGTAGCAACTTTTGCCTTGGCCACAGGAGCCGAACGTTTTACAACCTTAACGATGTGTTGTGTACCACCAAGGCTCTCGGTCTTGAAGTAGTTATCGCCGGCAGCAAATACATCGGCAACAAAACTTCTACCCAAACCGGCATACATATCTTCTGTTACGGCAAACTCTTTCATAACATTTACATCGGCACCAAGTGCATCGATGTTGCCACCCGAGGTCAATACATTATATACACTATCGATGCGAGTATCGCCCATAGCGAAGTTAACCAAGTTTACAGTCACTGTATCGGGGGCTGTTTTGGTAGCCATCAAACGGTACATTGTGTAAGCGTCATCGGCAAAATTTACGGGAGTTGATTCACCTACTTTAGCACCTTCAACAAAGTTCTTCATAGCAGCAGGCATTGTGCTTACTGTAACAAAAGCATCTTCGTAAGGAACATCCGAGTTGTTATCTACTATCGAAGCAACATCGTCGGTAGTGGCAAATTGCTCTTGGAGCATATTAACCTTCTCCTCAACCTTGGCATAGTCATCGGCCGAAGGAACAACATCAACAGCGATGTAACGTATAGTGCGAGTCTCTGGAATTTCGTAGCGGGCTTTCACGTTGTTATACTCGGCTTGGAGGTCCGATTTTGATACCTCTACTGTAGAATCGGCTATAGTGCTGTAGGGTTGCATAACATACGCAACATCAACCGACTTGGTTTGTGCTGCGAAACCTACTTCGGCATCAACCTTATTAGGAGCCATTGCAGCCGAAAGCAAATTCATAAATTTCTCGTAAGCACGAGTTTGGCGAATTTGTTTCTCCATATCGAGCCAAGCCTGACGTTGCATAGCGATTTGCTCCAATTGAGCAGGCTCGGTATAACCATTTTCTTCGGGGTTGAAGATTACGCTCAAGTAGTTATCGAGTGCTTGACGGTCGAATACACCTGTCTCGGGGTTTGTAAACGAGCGTGCAATCTCGGGGTGGATATTGTTACCGGTAAGCATATCTTGAAGTTCAGCATCCGAAACTGTGATACCTACTGCATCAAGTTCTTCCGACATAAGCAATTCGCTTACCATTTGGTCATACACATCCATTTGAATTGTTGCCGACATACCTTCGGGTACCGACATACCGTTTTGTTGATACATTGCTTGCATTTGCTCGGTACGAGCGCTTACGCGTGCTTGGTATTCTTCTACTCCGATTGTTGTACCATTAACAGTTGCAACTTTGTTTTGATTCATCATAAAGAACGACTGTCCCGAATTCAAGAAGTCGCCAATGATAAAGGCGAGCAAAGCAATACCTATCACTACTACAAGCATAGCAGCCTTGCTTCTGATTTTCTCTAACGTAGCCATTTTGTTGTTTATATTTTTTAGTTTTTATTTATATCTCACTAATCAAGGGTGCGAATTTACAAAAAAAGCGTTGATAGTCGAAATTTAACGGCAAAAAAATCATTTTATTCGTTATTTTCGTCTATATCTACGCCCAAATTGTGGTTATCGGGTGTGTGAGCAACTATTATTCAAGGCTTTCTGCCTCAGCAACATCGGCGGCAGTTGTGTCATTAGGTGTGGCTGTTGTGTCGCGTTCGATGGTGAATATACCGGTTGTACGCAAAATGGTGTATTTGGTTATCTGCTCATTCGACATAAACCCGAGTCCCTCTATCACCTCCTTATCGGTAGTGATGCGAATAGCCGAATCGGAATAGATGATTCGTTTCTTCTGGTCCCAAAAGAGTTGCTGGGTGTCGAACCGGCGACCTTCGATATTCTCGATATGCACATTACGATCCAATCGCCATATCTGATCTTTCTTGTAGAATGTGGCTGTATCACCTTGTATAATGGTTTCGGCTGCAAATGTCGAGTCGAACTGCTCGACATATATTCCCTTGGGGAAATACCAATAGGCACTATCCTCATTTTGTTCATACATAAGCCACTCCTCGGCTTCGATGCGATAGCGTGTAATTCCAGAGTCGGATATAAGCGTATTAACGTTGCGTGTGTACATCGATGGCATACTATAGACATTTGTAGCATCAACCGCAACATCGGTTTTCTTGCTCGAACAGGCTGCCAAGAGTATTGCACCACACAACAAGACACTCAACGTTCTTGCTACCAACAACAGTGGCCTATTGTTTATTTCATTGTCATTCATATCAATCAAAGTGGGGCTGAGCCATTATGGCACAGCCCCATAAACTATTTTACGCAATTATTACTTCTTAATGAATGTCTTAACGCCTACACCGTTGTTGTGTACATAGCGCAAGATGTATGTACCGGCTGTGAGCGAAGACACTCCTATTTCGGTCTTGTATTGCGACAAGTTGCCCGACAATACTTGCACACCGGCTACCGAATATACG
>JAFXIZ010000073.1 GCA_017532725.1 Bacteroidaceae bacterium | reverse complement strand
TGCTGTTTGAGCCGGGAAATATTACTGCCAAGGCCTCTATCTCTCGCAACATTCGCAGCCCCACACTCAATGACCTATATACCGTGCCGGGTGGTAACCCCGACCTGAAAAGTGAGCAAGGTTGGACCTATGATGTGGGTCTATCCTTTGCCGTAGGGCGCGATAAACTATATTCGTTGAGTGGATCGGTTAGTTGGTTTGAGTCCTTTATAAAAGATTGGATAATATGGCTGCCCACAACACAAGGATTCTTCTCTCCTCGCAATCTCAAGGATGTCCACGCTTATGGCGTCGAATTGCAAGGCAACTTGGCACTGACACTGCCCAAAGATTGGAATATCGATTTGAATGGAACATTCTCGTGGACACCCTCTATAAACGAAGGCGAGCCTATATCGGCTGCCGACCAATCGATAGGCAAGCAGTTGCCTTATGTACCTGAGTTTTCATCTTCGGTAATAGGTCGTTTGTCGTGGCGCAAGTGGACGTTTACCTACAAGTGGTGCTATTATAGCGAGCGATATACGATGTCGAGCAACGATGTGTCGTTTTCAGGCAAGTTACCCGAATATTTTATGAGTAATATTTCGTTAGAGAAACTCCTGTCGTTCAAGTTTATGGACCTGTCGTTGAAAGGTACTATCAACAACCTCTTCGATGAGGAGTATCTGTCGGTACTGTCACGACCTATGCCCGGCATAAACTTTGAATTTTTCATTGGCATTACCCCCAAGTGGTAGGGTAGTAATATGTGTGTCTTTATATAGCAACGAGGATGCGCTTGTGGCGCATCCTCGTTGTCGTTATGAAAGATAGTCGTTTTTGTAATAGGGTTTTTATAATATATCCTTTACTTTATCGAGGCTGTCGATGGTGTGTTGAGGTTGTCGGTCGGTAATACCTCGGTGGTTACGGTCGAAGTATATCTGCCCCCAACCGGCATTCATTGCACCAAGTATGTCGGCATCGTAATTATCGCCTATAATCATAGTATCTTCGGCTTTGCTGTCGGTTACTTGCAGGGCGTAGTCGAACAGGCGACGGTCGGGCTTGTTGATGCCTATCTCTTCCGACAATACTATGCGTGTAAAGTAGCCGTCAATACCCGCCGATTGCAGTTTGCGTTGCTGTACCTCGGTAAATCCGTTACTCAATATATAAAGGTTGTAACCTTTATCTTTGAGGTAATCCAGCAGTTCTACAGCGTGGGGTACAAGCAGCGTTTGTTCGGCAAGTACATTCAAGTAATAAGCATTCATACGACTTGCCAATGCGTTGTCTTTGTCATTGTAACCGACACTGCGCAATAGGTGTGCATATCGCTCTATAACAAGGTAGTCTTTGTCAATCTTACCGTGATGATACAATTGCCACAGTTCGCTATTCTTGGCGTAGTAGTTGGCCGAGAATACCTCATAGTCGGGGAATATGCGTGCTATGTCGAGGTCGCGATACATCACCTCAAGTGCGATATGCGAATTGGCTGTAAAATCCCATATCGTGTCATCGAGGTCGATAAATATATTGCGATACGGTGTCATAGTGGTGTGTGAAGGTACTTGAATGTGACGAGGCTTATTATACCAAGTGTGCAATAAGTTCTTCGCGACTACCGGGCAACAGGTCTATTACGGGTATCTCTATCATCGTGTATGCACCCGGTTGTTGACGCATCGATGCACGCGCTGCACCTACAAGAATTTGTGCCGTAAGAGCCGGGTTGTTGATGCTCATATTAAACTCAAATCGTTGGTTTTGAGTCGTGCCCGATACTCCCTTACGCACCATATTCACACCGTGTCCCATATCCTTTACGTTATCCACGTTATCTACCTTTATTATATGGGTTTCATCGTTTGCGAAGTAGGGGTCTGATTTTATTTTCTGCGACACTTCGTTTATGTCGTATCCCTCTTCCAACTCTACATACACCATACGACGGTGAATACCTGTACCAAGAGGTATTGTCATAGAAAGTGCTGCTTTGACACCCTCAATCGCCTTCACTGCTACGGTGTGTCCCATACTCATTCCGGGGCCAAAGTTGGTATAGGTTACCCCCTTGGGTGCGCAGGCTTGCAAGAGCGTGCGTACAATCGAATCGCTACCGGGGTCCCATCCGGCCGATATGACCGATACTTTGCCACATTCGCGTGCCTTCTTATCGAGTGAACGACGCAAATTCACAATGCCTGTATGGATGTCGAAACTATCCACCGTATTCATTCCCAATGCAAGTGCTTGCAGGGCATATTCCTCTACCTTGCGAGTAGGGGTGCATAATATGGCAACATCGGCATCGAGTTGCGACAAATCGTTGGTTACGCGAAATTTTTTTATCTTATCGGGTATGTCGTTGCTGTTGCGACGTACTACACCGGCTATCTCAAAGTCCGGTGCTTCAAGCAATGCATCGATAACATAGTTACCAATGTTGCCATAACCTACTACTGCTACTTTTATCATAATTTTTATATTTTGATTGATGGCGCAAAATTATATATAAATTGTAAACAAAGTGCGTCGGTTGATGAATTTTTTGTACTGTTTTGCACAAAAAAATAACTTTGTGTATTTTGCGTATTTTGATGGATAAAAGATGTAAAAAAACTTTAGAATTTTGAGTTTTTTTATACAAACGCTTCTTTAAAAATTTGTGCGTTTTGTGTAAATTTGCAAGGCCTATAAAGCGCGTGTTTGGTTAAGATTTTAATGCTGAAAAAATAAAAACGCACACATAGATGAATCGCAAACTTTTATTACTATTGGCAGCCGCCGGTCTTTTGTTGGCAGGCTGTGGTGAAAAGAAAGAAGAAACAACCCCAAAATCGAACGATTATCCGTTGCACACAGTTACATTGAGCGATCGCGTGTTGGTTGCCGATTATACGGCTGCCATCAAGGGTTGTCAGACGGTTGAGATACGCCCTCAAGTGAGTGGTATGATTACCGATATTCGCATCAACGAAGGTGATGTGGTGGGTATGGGTAATGTCCTTTTTGTTATCGACCAAGCCCCATACGAGGCTGCTTATGAAATTGCTGTAGCCAATGTAAAGAGTGCCGAGGCTGCACTATCTACTGCACAACTGATGCTCGACAGTAACAAGGAGTTGTACGAGCAGGATGTTGTGTCGGAGTTTGACTTGATGATGGCTCGCAACGACTTGGCCGAGGCCGAGGCTAAATTGGCTCTTGCGCAAGCCGAGGAGAATAACGCTCGCAACAACTTGTCATATACCGAGGTGAAATCGCCCGTAAATGGTGTGGCAAGTATGATACCTTATCGTGTAGGTGCATTGGTAAACAGTAATATAGCCGAGCCTTTGGTTACCGTATCGGACGATAGCAGGGTTTACGCCTACTTCTCTATGGCCGAGAATCAAATGCTCGATCTTATTCATCAATACGGCTCGTTGCAGAAGGCTATCGATGAGATGCCCGAGGTGGAGTTGCGTATGAGTAATGGTGATATTTACGAATACAAAGGTCGCATTAATGCCATCAGTGGTACTATCAGTGCAAGTACGGGTTCAGTGAGCCTGCGTGCCGTATTCCCCAACCGAGGTCGTGTATTGCGCGATGGTGGTAGTGGCACGGTGCTTATTCCGTCGGAGCGCAAGGATTGCATCGTGATTCCACAATCTGCCACCTACGAGTTGCAAGACCGTATCTTTGTGTATCGTGTGGTTGAGGGTCGTGCAGTATCTACCCAAATCGAGGTTATGCCTCAAAACAATGGCGTTGAGTATATTGTCGAGAAGGGTTTGCAAGAGGGCGATGTGATTGTAGCCGAGGGTGCAGGCCTTATACGCGAAGGAACTGTGGTTGTTGCCGACGAAAATGCCAAGGAGGAGTAGGGTATGAATGTTAAAACTTTTATCGACCGACCTATTCTTGCCGGTGTTATATCGGTAGCAATTCTGCTATTGGGCGTTATCAGTTTGGTGCAATTGCCGGTTGAGCAATTCCCCGAGATTGCGCCTCCTACCATCAGCGTATCGGCCAATTACGCCGGTGCAAGTGCCGAAACGGTGCAGAAGAGTGTCGTTATACCTCTTGAGGAGGCTATTAACGGTGTGGAGAATATGATGTATATGGTATCGTCATCGACCAACTCCGGCTCGGCCAACATACAGATATATTTTCGCCAAGGTACCGATGGCGATATGGCTATGGTTAATGTGCAAAACCGTATGGCTCAAGCGCAAGGCTTGTTGCCGGCCGAGGTTACGCGCAGTGGTGTAACGGTGCGAAAACGCCAAACCAGCCGTATCAAAACCCTTGCCGTATATAGTCCCGATGGCTCGTTCGACCAGAACTTCATCAGCAACTATATGAAAATTAATGTCGAGCCTCGCCTCTCGCGTATTGCCGGAGTAGGTGAGGTGGATATTATGGGTGGCGACTATTCGTTGCGTATATGGCTCGACCCCGGTAAGATGGCCAAGTATAACCTGATGCCGTCGGACATTCGCGTTGTACTCGATGAACAAAACATAGAGTCGCCTACAGGTACGTTGGGTGCCGACTCGGATAATACTTTCCGTTATACCCTCAAGTATCGTGGTCGTTATGAAAAGGAAATTGATTACGAGAACTTGGTGATAAGGGCGCAAAGCGATGGTACGGTGTTGCGATTGAAGGATGTTGCTCGCATCGAGTTGGGCTCGCGCAGTTACGAATATGTGGGTACTGTCAACGGTTGCCCCGGTACTACCTGTATGATTTCGCAAACGTCGGGCTCTAATGCCAACGAGATAATCGAGGAGGTGGATCGCGTGGTGGCCGAGATAGCCAAAGACCTGCCCAAAGGCTTGGTTATAGTCGATTTGATGAGTACCAAGGACTTCCTCGATGCCTCTATTAAGAATGTGGTAAAAACACTGTTAGAGGCCATCCTGTTGGTTATCTTGGTGGTGTATATATTCTTGCAGAACTTGCGTTCGACGCTTATACCGGCAGCATCTATCATAGTTTCGTTGGTAGGTACGTTTGCATTTTTGTTGGTTGCCGGATTTAGTCTTAACCTCATTACGCTCTTTGCCTTGGTGCTGGTCATTGGTACGGTGGTCGATGATGCCATTGTGGTAGTGGAGGCTGTGCAGGCCAAGTTTGATGAAGGATATACCTCGGCTTACGAAGCCACAGTGAGTGCTATGGGAGGTATTTCTACTGCGTTGTTGACTACCACGTTTGTCTTTATGGCTGTGTTCATCCCTGTCAGTTTTATGGGTGGTACTACAGGTACGTTCTACACGCAGTTCGGACTTACAATGGCTGTTGCTGTGGGTATATCGTTGCTCAATGCCTTGACACTAAGTCCTGCCTTATGTGCCCTTATTATGACACCTCACGAAACGGCCGCCGATGGCAAGAAGTTAAGTTTTTCTTCACGTTTTCACATTGCATTTGAGGCTGCCTTTAGTCGCCTTGTCAACAAATATCGTGGTGGTGTAATGTTTATGTTCCGTCATCGTTGGCTGTCGATGCTACTTATTGTCATTGCCTGTGGTGGCCTATTCTATATGTTGCAAACAACCAAGACGGGTCTTGTTCCCAAGGAGGATATGGGCTCTATCAATATCGATGTGCAGACACCTCCGGGCACTAACTTGTTGGAAACCATTCGAGTAATGGATGAGATTGACAAGCGCATTGCCACCATCCCTCAAATTGAGATATATTCTAAAACCACAGGTCGTGGTATGATGAGTGGACAAGGCTCATCGGCCGGTATGTTCTCTATTCGTTTGAAAAATTGGAAAGAACGTACCGATAAGGGCGATGATATTGATTCGGTTATCGAGGAGATATATCGCCGTACGTCGGATATAAAATCGGCCAAGATTCTTGTATTCACTCGTGGTATGATACCCGGTTATGGTGTGAGCAGTGGTTTTGAACTCTATGTGCAAGACCAAAAGGGTGGTACTATCGAAGATTTGCAACGTGTCACCAACAATCTTATTGCCGGACTGAACGACCGACCCGAGATAGCGCGTGCTTCTACCTCGTTCGATACCAAGTATCCCCAATATCTACTTGAGGTCGATGCTGTAAGATGTAAACGCAACGGTGTGTCGCCCGACGATGTATTGGATGTGGTTTCGGGTTATATTGGTGGTAGTTATGCTTCTAATATGAATCGTTTCTCGAAACTATATCGTGTTATGGTGCAAGCATCGCCCGAGTTCCGTCTCGATACCGAGTCGCTTGCCAATATGTTTGTTCGCAACGATAAGGGCGAGATGAGCCAAATCAACCAATACCTTACGCTTACTCGCGTATATGGTGCGCAATCTATCTCGCGTTTCAACCTCTTCTCGGCCATATCGGTCAACGGTCAGCCAGCCAAGGGCTACAGTTCGGGTGAGGCGATACAGGCTGTTCGCGAGGTTGCTGCCGAAACATTACCTGCCGGATATGGATTTGAATTTGGTGGTATGTCGCGCGAGGAGGCCTCATCGGGTAAGGCTACAGCAATGATTTTTGTCATTTGTATAGTCTTTATATACCTTATACTGTGTGCGTTGTATGAGAGTATATTTGTCCCCATTGTCATACTTCTTTCTGTTCCGTTCGGTTTGGCAGGTAGTTTCTTATTTGCCCGAATGTTCGGGTTGGAAAACAATATTTACTTGCAGATAGGACTGTTGATGCTCATCGGATTGCTTGCCAAGACTGCCATCTTGCTCACCGAGTACGCCACCGAGCGTCGTCGTCAAGGTATGAGCATTGCTGCATCGGCTATGTCGGCTGCCAAGGCTCGTTTGCGTCCCATTTTGATGACTTCGTTGACAATGATTTTCGGTATGTTGCCATTGATGTTCTCTACCGGCGTAGGTGCCAACGGAAACATATCGATAGGCGTGGGTACTGTAGGTGGTATGCTTATAGGTACGGTAGCCTTGTTGTTTATTGTTCCCGTGCTGTTTATTGTGTTCCGTCTGCTTGAAGAGAAAGTTATGCCTCATAGATCAATCAAATAGATATTGACAAGATGAAGAGAATACTGTTATTACTTCCTACCATATTGTTGCTCCAACTTACAGGATGCAACCTTTATACCAAGTACAAGCAACCCGATATTCCGGTTGTTGACAGCCTGTATCAACGACTGCCTATCGATACAACGGCTATATCGGTCGATAGTACCTCAATAGGTTATATGTCGTGGCGAACAGTCTTTACCGATACGCTGTTGCAGCATTGGATAGAGCAGGGCTTGCAGCACAATACCGACTTGCAGATAGCCCGATTGCGTGTCGAGCAAGCCGAAGCAACACTTACTGCATCGCGCTTGGCATTTGTGCCGGCTGTCAACCTATCGGCGCAAGGTGGCTTGTCGCAACGTTCGGGTGCTTCGCTCAATAAGTCTTATACCGTAGCAGCCGATGTCGCTTGGGAACTCGATATTTTCGGTAAGCAACTCAACGCATCGCGTGGTGCCGAGGCTGCTCTTGAGCAGACCAAGGCTTATCGCCAGGCCGTTCGCACGCAACTCATTGCTACCATTGCCAATAGTTATTTCACGCTACTGATGCTCGATGAACAACTCGACATCAGCCGTCGCACACTCGATACTTGGGAGGAGAATATCCGTACACTCGAGGCACTGAAACGTGCCGGCAAGACCAATGAGGCTGCCGTGCTGCAAGCCAAGGCCAACCGTTTGAATGTCGAAGGCTCGGTACTTACGCTTGAGCGTCGCATAATTGAACAAGAAAACTCATTGTCGGTATTGTTGGGTATGGCTCCCACAATGTTGCATCGTGGCAAACTTACCGACCAAGTATTCCCCGAAGAGTTGTCGGTAGGTATCCCATTACAGTTATTGAGTTTTCGCCCCGATGTGCGTCAAGCCGAGTATGCTTTGGCCGAAGCCTTCTATGCCACCAACGCTGCACACGCAGCATTCTATCCCACTATTAGGTTGAGTGGCTCTGCAGGATGGACGAACAACGGAGCAACGCTTGCCAACCCTGCCGGTTGGTTACTCGAGGCCATAGGCTCATTAGTGCAACCGTTGTTCAATCAAGGCACCAATATAGCACGACTCAAGATTGCCAAGGCGCAACAAGAGGAGGCTATGCTGTTGTTCCGTCAGAGCCTTTTGGATGCAGGTGCCGAGGTGAATAATGCGCTGGTACAGTGGCAAACGGCTCGCAAGAGATATGAAATTGACCAAAAGCAGATTGTCAACCTCAAGGCTGCCATTTGGAATACCAAACTGTTGATGAAGCACGGTAGTGCCAATTATCTCGAGGTACTTACTGCGCAACAAAACCTACTCCAAGCCGAGTTGATGCAAGCCTCCGACCAATACGATGAGATACAAGGTGTAATATCACTCTTCCACGCCCTCGGTGGTGGAACAGAGGAGTAAGGCGCGATAAGAAATTGACAGTTTGCTGTTAAACACAACGCCCATAGCACTTGTTGCTATGGGCGTTGTGTTTATTGTTACTATCTTATCGAACGGGAGAGATAATAAAATTGAAAGTATAATCTTTATATGGTACTCTGTAAGGCTCGAGAGGCCAAGCACCCCACGAGTTGATGCAGCCTACGCCTTGTTGCACAAGGTCGAAACAGATATGTGTCTTGCCGTCGGGTTGCAGTTCGCCCGAATGACGGCGATAGTCGTTGCGCGAAAGGTCGAGTGCCTCGATTGAGTAGGGTAGTGCCGATGCCGAGAAGGGTTGCTCGGCTATGATACACAAGCCGGCTCCCGACGTATCTATTACCTTGTAGTAACGCAAGTCGCAACGAGTTCCCGACTCTTGTGGGCGTGCCATTTGGCTGTTATATTGTTGGGCAACCGATTGGCGATAGATGCCCAACGGAGCGCAACTCTTACGGTCGCTATAATTCTCTACCTCGCCACGACCATAATACTCTACAATGTTATATCGTGCCGGCATTTCCATACGCATACCATAACGGAACATATTGGCAACCTCTGCTCCCGATGTTGTGTGCAGGGCTTGCGATACCTTTATTTCGCCCTCGCCATTGATGGTGTAACTGATGTGCAGTTGTGCCGATACATCGGGCATATCGTACTGTGTTGTTATGACGGCATTCCCCTCTATTACTTGATGTTCGAGCGATGTGAGTTCTATGGCAGGCTCGCGCCATACACGGTAGTGCTTGTGTAGTTGTGCGCCCCAATCGTTCTCGGTGACAGCGCGCCAGAAGTTGGGTCGCAATGTAGCACCGTCGGGCATCATCGATAGCGTACCGTAGTCAAGGCGATTGATAAATCCGTTGCGATCGAACTCGATGTGCCAATCGTAGCCCTCTACTTGGGTCGATTTTTCGTATTGGGTTACTTTTATCGGGCGTGAAGATATATCTTGTTTGAAGGCCGCCTTGCAGTCGTACTCCTTCATTATAAGTTGGTCGTATGCTACAATGTGGTCGATAGGTAGCAACTGCTGCTTGTTGCGCAAGGTGTATTGAACATCAATCCACACCTCTTGTGCATTAGTGTCGATATCCTCGTTGGTGTATCCGAGGGTATATTGTTTCCTCTCTTGGGGTGCTACATCGAGTTGCTCAATACGCCCTTTGTGAGTGGCTACGCCATCTTGTACCAACTGCCACTCCAACAGGTATTGGCTCAAGTTGATAAAGAAATTTTCGTTATACACCTCTATTACACCGGCATTGAGGTCGATAGGTTGTGTCCATATCGACTGATATTGGTAGCGTACCTCGTAGGCGTGTGCTTGGGGTGTACGGTCGGCCGAGATAATACCATTGCAGTTGAACGAATAGTCGGTGGCATCATAGTTGTTGTAGTCGCCGCCGTATAGGAACGAAACCTTACCGTCGCTTTCGTAGCGAGCCAATCCTTGGTCAACGAAGTCCCAAATGAAGCCTCCTTGATATTGGTCGTAAGCGCGAGTCAAGTCCCAATACTCTTTCAGTCCACCCATCGAGTTGCCCATTGCGTGAGCATATTCACACTGTATCAATGGCAGTGTAGGGTTGCTGTTCAAGTAACGTTCGCACCATCGGGGCGATGCGTACATAGGACACATAATTTCGCTATATCGAGTACCTGAAAATCCGGCGTAATCGACAGCCCTTTCATAGTGGATGGGGCGAGTGGGGTCGGTGGCTTTTATCCAACGATAGCATACCTCAAAGTTGGCACCCATACCGGCCTCGTTTCCCATACTCCATATAATTACCGATGCGTGGTTGCGATCGCGCTCGACCATACGTTGGTTACGCTCAAGGTGTGCCTTGGCGTAGGCATCGACTCGGGCAAGGGTCTTTTCGCCATATCCCATACCGTGTGACTCGACATTGGCTTCGTCAACAACATACAAGCCATATTCATCGCATAGGTCATACCACTCGGGCGTATTGGGATAGTGGCTGGTGCGTACGGCATTGATATTAAACATCTTCATCAACGTTATATCCTCTATCATACGCTCGCGCGACATTACAAACCCCTTGCGCGTATCTACCTCGTGACGATTTACACCTTTTATTAATATGGGCTTGCCGTTTACAAGCAGTTGACCATCCTTTATCTCCGATGTGCGAAATCCCACTCGTTGCGCTATAGCCTCGGTCGTGCCACGACCGTTGTTTACTTCGGCTACCACCTTATATAAGTTGGGCATTTCGGCACTCCACAGCAAAGGCTTTTCTATTTCGAATACTACCGACGCCTTGCCATTTCGGGGTGTGGTATTTACTTGTTTAACGCAGTTGCCATCGAGGTCGGTCAGCGATACCGTAATGTTGCGCACGCCTTGTGTTACATCCATTTCGACCGACAGGCTGCCATTGCGATATTCGTTGTCGAGAGTAGGGGTGATGTGCCAATCTTCGATGCGCGATTTGTGTCGTGCCTCTATGTACACATCGCGCGATATGCCACTCAATCGCCACAAATCTTGGTCCTCAAGATATGTTCCGTCGCACCAGCGAAAGACCTGCAAGGCTATGAGGTTTTCGCCCGAGTGCAGATGGCGTGTGATGTCAAAGGCAGCCCCCAAATGGCTATCCTCCGAGTAACCGACAAATCTGCCATTCACCCACACATATACGTTTGAGGTTACTGCTCCTATGTGCAGATATATGTCGCGGCCTGTCCATCCATCGGGCAAGTGGAATGTGCGACGGTACGAGCCGACGTGGTTTTGTTCGTTGGGTACGATGGGTGGATTGTTCTCAAAGTTTTTACGCCACGCATAGCCTATATTTACATACACCGGGTCGCCGTATCCGTTTAGTTCCCACATACCGGGCACCTCCATACGCTTCCAATCGGCAGCGTTATAATCGGTGCGATAGAAGTCGGTGGGTCGTTGGTCGGCGTTCTCTACCCAATGGAATTGCCAAGTACCATTGAGCGACAATCGATAAGGATTGTCCTTGTCGCAATAACTCTCTATAGCCTCTTGTTGTGTATTGAATATCTTGTAGTCGGCGTGCATCTCGGCACGGTTGATGGCGTTGACTTCGGGGTCTTGCCATTCGGTAAACTTTTGTGCTTGTAGTGATACTACCGATGCGACCATACAAGCCACTGCAATGTATCGCCTCATAACTTTACTGTTTTTAAATGTTTTTTATTTACTTCTTTGTGCTTACTGCCAGCAGTACACCCAATACGATACCGAGAATGGCAGCAAATAGTACACGTTGCTCGGCAGGGAGCAAGAATGTGATGGTGTGAGCAGGATACCAGAAGAAAGGTATTGTCTTCTTAAATACAAATCCCCATTGTGCATTCCAGTTGATGTTGGCAAACATTTCGGCCATAGGAATGGGTGTGATAAGAGCCTTGACCGAGCCACCACAACGAGCAATGTGGGCATCGGTAATTTTGTGGAATGTCATAAATACTGGTGCAAATATGGTATTCATTGCAACCGATACCGATAGGGCTACAAGTACCTTTGCCCAACTGAAGTCGGCCGACTTGAATATGGCTGTTGCGTCTGTCATACCCAATTTCTCGAGGAATACGGGTGTGCCTGCCGCGAATATAGTCATTGCCATACTGATACCCATACCCAAGAAACCCCAAACAATGGCACGAGGTATGATACCAAATGTCTTGGAGTAGTATGTTCCTGTCGATATGCGATGTCCCAGCATCTCGCCCATAGTCGATAAGATGCCAAATTTGAGGAAACTCATTATCATACCGTGTGCAGCGTTGAATGATTTATACCACTCATACACAGCGTCAATAACGAAGAAGGGTAGGAACAGTGCTATGACACATAGCGCAAAGATTAAATCGCTCTTTTTCATAATATTAGATGTTATAGGTTGCTTTAAGGTTTGTTCGTTTTGCAAATATAATTCAAAAGAGTGAAATATCGCAATTTATTGTCTAATATATTATGTGTCTATTATTGCCTGTCGGTCACTGTATTTTTTTTTAAAATTTTTTTTCTTGAAAATTTTGTCGGTTAAAATATTCCATATACTTTTGTATTAACAAAATTGTTAAACAAAAATGTTTACATACAATTATTATGAGTGAACAAGAGAAAAAGAGCAAAGAACAACTGATACTTGAGGTAGCCGAAAGCGAATTTTTTAGTAAAGGTTTCGACGGCACTCGCACTGTCGTGATAGCACAAAAAGCCGGCGTGACGCACGCAATGTTGCACTACTATTTTCGCACCAAAGAGCAACTTTTTGATCGCATCATTTCCGATAAATTTGAGTTGATATCACAAATGGTGTTGTCGGTTTTAGGTAATTCCGAATTACCCTTGATTGAGCGATTGAGAGAGGGTATTGCATCGCACTTCGACTTGGTGGCAGCCAATCCTTTATTGCCTCGATTTCTTATTACCGAGATGCTCCCACACCCCGAAAGGTATCATTTTATGTACGAAAAATTAAACAGTATTCGTCAGTTATATACCGACTTGCAGAAGTCTGTCGATGAGGCTGCTGCGCAAGGCGTGATAGAGCGAGTAGACGTGATGATGTTGTTAACAAGCATCCTATCCTTGAATGTTTTTCCCATTATAAGCAGCCAATTTATATTGCAGATGGTTGGCGAGGTAGGGCAGTTCGATCAGGCACAATTTTTGGCAGCGCGTAAGCAAGAAACGATAGAAATGATAATGAGAAGAATAACAAAGAAATAATGAATATGAAACGGCAGTTGTATGTAGTAGCAGTATTGTTGAGTAGTGTCGCACTACAGGCACAAACGCTCGACGAGTGTCGCAAGTGGGCGCGTGAGCATTATCCCGAGATAAGGCAATACGAACTTGTGTCGCAAACCGAGGAGTATAACATCTCTAATGCCAAGCGTGCGTGGATACCCCAAGTAGTGTTGTCGGGTCAGGCAACGTACTAATCGGCCACGCCTACTTACCCCGAGGCATTAAGTTCGATGCTTACAGCCAATGGTATCGAAAATGTAGGTATTCGCAAGGACCAATATAAATTGGCATTGGATATCAATCAGAACATTTGGGACGGAGGTGTTTCAAAAGCACAAACCGAGATTGCTAAAACCGAGGCCGAGGAGCAACGTCGCTCGCTCGATGTTTCGTTGTATGATGTACAGTCGCGTGTCGATAATCTCTATTTCGGCATCTTGTTGCTCGATGAGCAAGTAGCGCAGGTTGAAAACAAAATTGCACTGCTCGATTGTAACCTCGACAAAGTAAGGACTTATTATAAAAATGGCGTGGCTATGCAATCGGACGTTGATGCTGTCGAGGTGGAGCGGATCGCGGCTTGCCAATCGTTGGAACAAATCAAGGCTTCGAGGGCTGGATATCGCCGTATGCTGGAACTCTTTATAGGTCGGTCGCTTGTCGATGAGAAGTTGCAACGACCCATTGTTGATACGCCTACTATTCGACATTCGGCTCGACCCGAGTTGGCACTGTTCGATGCCCGTATCGATAAACTCAATGCGCAAAAGAGGTCGGTAAATACATCCGTTATGCCCCGATTCAATGCCTTTGCGCAAGGCTATTATGGTAATCCGGGCTTGGATATGTTCAAGAGTATGACCTCGCCCGAATGGACACTGAATGCCATTGTGGGTGTGCGTATGTCGTGGAATATTGGTGCATTCTATACACAGAAAAACAGCCTGAAGAACATCGATGTGGCTGCTCGCTCGGTGGCTGTACAGCGTGATGTTTTCCTCTTTAATACCGACTTGCAGTTGACGCAAGATGATAGCGAAATAACTCGCTTGCGCAAAGCCATTACCGACGACAAGCGCATTGTTGAGTTGCGTCGCTCGGTGCGCGAGGCTGCCGAGGTGCAGATGGAAAACGGTGTGATTGATACGGCCGACCTGATGCGTAAGATAGCCGATGAAACTACGGCGGCCATCAATCATAGTGCGCACGAGATAGAACTATTGCAGGCTATATGCCGAATGAAACATACGTTAAATCAATAAATAAACAGATATGAAAAAGATAATAATGGGCATTGTTGCTGTTGCGTGCTTGACAGCCTGCTCGGAGAAATCGGATTTTGATGCTACAGGCACATTCGAGGCTGTAGATGTTATTGTATCGTCGGAGGCATCGGGTAGAATATTGTCGTTTGATGCTGCCGAAGGTATGTCGGTATCGCGCGGCGAAATGTTGGGTGTTGTCGATAGTGTACAACTGCATCTGCAACGTCGTCAACTGAAGGCGCAACAAGCAGCCTTGTTGAGCAGCCGTCCCGACATACAAAAACAAGTTACCTCGTTGCGCGAGCAGATAGCCAAGCAACGCAGCGAGCAGACTCGCGTCGAGAATATGTTGCGCGACGGTGCTGCTACCACCAAGCAACTCGATGATATACAGGCTCAAATCCGTATCTTGGAAGGCCAACTTACAGCAATGTTATCGACTCTCAACAGCAACAGTGCAACGATTGAAAGCAACGTTGAGGCTCTTGAGGCACAAATAGCCTTACTCGACGACCGTATCGAGAAGTGTCGCATTGTTTCGCCCATCGATGGTACTGTGTTACTCAAGTATGTCGAAGCAGGCGAGTTGGCTACACCCGGCAAGCCTCTGATGAAAATAGCCGATTTGAATAATATATACTTAAGAGCCTATTTCACTTCCGACCAATTAGCCGATATCGCATTGGGCGATACTGTTACTGTTACAGCCGACTTTGGTGGCGATGAGTTGATCGATTATACCGGTCGTATTGCTTGGATTTCGGCCGAGAGTGAATTTACGCCCAAAAGCATACAGACCAAGGACTCGCGTGCAAACCTTGTGTATGCCGTGAAAATATATGTTGAGAATGACGGTAGAATAAAAATAGGACACTACGGTAAAGTTACATTGTAAATGGCTGCTATCGAAGTACATAATTTGTGCAAACGCTACGGTAAAGTAACGGCTCTCGACCACCTGTCATTTACGGTCGAGAAGGGCGAGTTGTTTGGACTGATAGGCCCCGATGGTGCTGGTAAAACGACTCTGTTCCGATTACTTGCCACATTGCTCAACCCCGATGAGGGTAGTGCTACGGTCGAGGGCTTTGATATCGTTGGCGATTATCGCGAGATACGCGAAATTGTAGGATATATGCCCGGTCGCTTTTCACTCTATCAAGACTTGAGTGTCGAGGAAAATCTTGATTTCTTTGCAGCGTTGTTTGGTACAAGAGTTGCCGACGCTTACGAACTGATTGAGCCTGTTTACAAGCAGATAGAGCCGTTTAAGACGCGTCGTGCCGGCAAGTTGTCGGGTGGTATGAAACAGAAACTTGCACTCTCTTGCGCGCTCATACACCGCCCTAAGGTGCTATTTCTCGATGAGCCTACAACCGGTGTCGATGCTGTGTCGCGCAGTGAGTTTTGGGATATGCTCTCCGACCTCAAGCAACGAGGTATCACAATATTGGTATCCACTCCTTATATGGATGAGGCATCGCGTTGCGATCGCGTTGCGTTGTGTAACGAAGGTCGCATACTTACCATCGACACGCCTTGCCATATTGTCGAAAATTTCGATAAAAGACTCTATGCTGTGTCGGGCGACAATATGTTTACCTTGTTGAATGTGTCGCGTGCCGTGTCGGGTGTAGTAGAGTGTTATCCCTTTGGCAGTGCGCACCACATTGTAGCCGATGCTGCTTTCAATGAGAACGAATTTATTGCCCAAGCAACCCTTGCCGGTGTGAGAAATGTTGATGTCTATCCGGCAGAGCCTACAATCGAAGATGTATTTATAAACTTAATGAAACAATGAACGACCCTATTATATCGGTACGCAAATTGACCAAACGTTTTGGCGATTTTACAGCAGTCAATGCCATATCGTTCGATGTGGAACGAGGCGAAATATTCGGTTTTCTCGGTGCCAACGGTGCCGGTAAGACAACTGCGATGCGTATGTTGTGTGGATTGAGTTTTCCTACATCGGGCAGTGGCAGAGTAGCCGGCTTCGATGTTATGCGTGAAGGCGAAAAAATAAAGCGTCACATAGGTTATATGAGCCAGCGTTTTTCGCTATACAACGACCTTACGGTGTGGGAGAATATGCAGTTTTTTGCCGGTATATACGGTATGTCGCAGCGCGAGAGTATAGCCCGTTCCAACGAACTGCTGCAACGCCTCAATTTTGCAGCCGAGAAAGATACCTTGGTTGGCTCATTACCACTTGGTTGGAAGCAAAAGTTGTCGTTTGTTATCGCCACTATACACAACCCCGGCATTGTTTTCTTGGATGAGCCTACCGGTGGTGTCGATCCTATTACTCGCCGTCAGTTTTGGGAACTTATATACGAGGCAGCCGATTCGGGTACAACAATATTTGTTACAACACACTATATGGATGAGGCTGAATATTGCTCGCGAGTGTCTATTATGGTAGATGGCGAAGTACGAGCCTTAGATACTCCGGCCAATTTAAAGAAACAATTTGCCGCTGAAACAATGGATGAGGTATTCCGTACATTGGCGCGTGGCGCAAAAAGAGGGGAGTAGTATATGAAAAAACAGCATAATTTTCTGTCTTTTGTCAAGAAAGAGACACTGCACATACTGCGCGATGTGCGCACTATGATGATTGTATTGCTCATTCCTGTGGTGTTGATGATACTCTTTGGTTTTGCTATATCCACCGAGGTCAATAACCTGAATATAGCCGTAGTAGCACCCACTCGCACCGATGGTGTCAGGCAGAGTATCGAACGCCTTGCCAACAACCCATATTTTACATTTGTCGGTTACATAAATGATGAACAGATTGACCCGATGTTGCGCAGTGCTAAGGCCGATGCCGTAGTCGTTTTTGATAGCGATTACGAACGCCTTATGGCAATGCGTGCCGAGGGAATGGATACAAAGCCTGTTATGCAGTTTATATTCGATGCTTCCAATACCAATGTGGCATCGGCAGGTGCTGCCTATTTGCAGAATGTGATGACAACAGACCACTCCTCGCAGCAACTCTTTGAGATGCACCTGTTGTACAATCCTCAAATGAAGTCGGCATACAACTTTGTACCCGGTATTATGGGACTTATATTCATCCTCATTTGTGCTATGATGACCTCGGTGTCAATCGTGCGCGAAAAGGAGATGGGTACTATGGAGGTACTGCTCGTATCGCCGGTGCGACCCATCAAGATTATACTTGCCAAGATGATACCGTACTTTGTTATTTCGTGTATCAACCTGACAACCATATTGCTCATAGCCCGATACATTCTTGATGTACCTATGTCGGGTGGGGTAGGTAGCATAATATTCCTGTCGTTACTATATCTGTTGCTTGCACTCGCGTTGGGATTATTGGTGTCGGTTATCTCATCCTCGCAAGTAATGGCACTACTCTTATCGGCAATGGTTATGATGTTGCCTATGATGATGCTTTCGGGTATGGTATTCCCCCTCGAAAACCTACCCAAAGTACTCAGTCCACTGCCCTATATAGTGCCGGCAAGGTGGTATATCGAGGCCATTCGCAAGGTGATGATTATGGGCTTACCCCTTACGGCTGTGCTGAAAGAGATATCTATATTGTGCCTGATGACTGTTGTGTTGTTGGGTGTATCGCTCAAAAAATTTAATGATAAACTCGAATAGTTATGCGACAACTTGCTATATTGCTGAAAAAGGAATTTACACAAATAAGGCGCAACCCGTTTTTGCCCCGTCTTATACTTGTGTTTCCTATTATGATAATGCTTGTATTGCCTTGGGTAACAACAATGGATGTGCGCAATGTTGCCGTTGCCATAGTAGATGAAGACCACTCACAACTATCGCAACGCATAACAAGCGATATTGCCGCAGCCGAGTACTTCAAATTGACCGATGGTGTATATTCCTACGACCAAGCATTACTCCTCTTGGAAGATTGTAAGATAGACGTGATATTGTCGATACCTCGCAACTTCGAACACGACTTATCGAGTGTAAGCCCGCAACGATTAAGCATTGCCGCCAATGCAGTGAATGCTACCAAAGGGTCGTTGGGCAGTCAGTATCTGGTGCAAACCATAGCCATCACCCTCTCAAGACAACTTGCCGAGCAAGGTGTTGAAGCACCGTCTGACCTCATTGTTGTGCAAAATCGTTACAACGAAACACTCAACTACCGACATCTTATGATTCCGGCTTTGATGATAATGCTGCTGATTTTGATATGTGGATTTCTGTCGGCTATCAACATTGTGATTGAGAAAGAGAATGGTACAATAGAGCAGATAAATGTTTCGCCTGTTGGGCGATTAACCTTTACGCTCGCCAAACTCATTCCCTATTGGCTTATAGGCTTGTTGGTTATATCCATAGCGATGCTTGTGGCGCGCCTTGTATATGGCTTGTCACCGGCCGGCTCATTGTGGGTTATATACCTTGCCACTATTTTGTTTATAGTCGGATTCTCGGGCTTTGGGGTTGCTATAGCCAATAAATCCGACAATATACAGCAAACAATGTTTGTGATGTTCTTTTTTGTCATCATATTTATGTTGCTCAGTGGCCTGCTCACACCCATATCATCTATGCCCGATTGGGCGCAAAAGTTTACCATTATCTTGCCGCCACGTTACTACATCGAGATAATGCGAGCAGTCTATCTCAAAGGTACCACTTTTGTTGAATTGTGGCCCAACTTTGCAGCACTCACAATCTTTGCCGTAGTGTTCAACTTGCTGGCTGCTGTAACCTATCGCAAGCAGTCGTAGCAGCAATACACTCCCTATAAATAAAGACATCCCAATTTTCAACCTTAACGGACTATCGAACTCCGTAGTTGAAAATCGGGATGCCTCATATTTTATGGGCAAAAATAAGCGTTAAATCTTAATTTTGCTAATTATAAAACAGTGCCTCCGACAATACGACAGACACTGGCGAAACCTCTTCAAGAGGCAAGCAGAATGACACGGCTACTCTGCAAAACACTGTTTATGCCACAAAGGTAGCAAAAGTTAAGAAAAATACAAACTTTTAATACCTTCTTAATGCGCCTAATGCTATCTATACATAGCAAATTACATATTAGTTATAATAATAGTGTTTTTGCACTTTTTTTATCGGATGTGCAATGTGTAATTACGGAAAAATTTATGTAATTTCGCGCTCGGAAAATTATTTATGAAAAATACATACTTTTTTACAAAATGGCTAAAGTAGTGAAACTTAAAAGTGGTTTGAATCTTTGCTTGGCAGGAGCAGCAGCCCCCAAAGTAGAGAAAACCGTTGTAAGCGACACTGTGGCTATTGTTCCCGACAACTATCACGGTGTTGTACCCAAGGTTGTGGTAAAACCCGGCGATAAGGTACAAGTGGGTACTTCGGTGATGTATGACAAGAATCATCCCGAGGTGCAATTTGTTTCGCCTGTAAGTGGTGAAGTGGTTGCTGTGGAGCGTGGCGAGCGTCGCAAAGTGATGAAAATAGTGATAAAAAGTGATGGTAAGAGTGATGCTGTTGTTTTTGACAAGGCATCGTCGGCTGTCGAGGTAAAGGAATTGTTGTTGCGTGCCGGTATGTGGGCATACATCAAACAACGTCCCTACGATGTTATAGCCGATCCTACTGTCGAGCCTCGTGACATCTTTATTACTGCCTTCGACAACGCACCTTTGGCTCCGGCTTACGCCTACGAAATGCTCAATGGTGATGATGCAAAGGCTCTTGCCGAAGGTCTTGCTGCACTTAAGTTGCTTACACAAGGTAAGGTATATGTAGGTGTTGCTGCCGGTAGTAATCTCAATGTACCTGCCGGTGTTGAGGTTGTTGCCTTCAAGGGTAACTTCCCTGCTTGCAATGCCGGTGTACAGGCTCATAACATTGCTCCTGTTAACAAGGGCGAAACAATATGGACACTTAATGCACTTGACGTTGTGGTAATGGGTCGCCTCTTGCTCAATGGTCGTGTCGATATGATGCGTACTGTTGCTGTGACAGGTAGTGAAGTTGCCACACCTGCTTATGTGCGCGCGTTGCCCGGTACTCCTATGGCCGACTTGCTTGCTGGCAATATCATTGCCGGCGACTATGCCCGTCGTGTTATCAGTGGTAATGTGCTGACAGGTACAAATGTTTCGTTAGACGGTTATCTGGGTGCTTATCACTCACAAGTGACAGTAATACCTGAGGGTAACGATACCCACGAATTCCTGGGTTGGGCTTTGCCCGGTTGCAAGGCACTTACTACAAGTCGCACATTCCTTTCTCGTTGGATTCCTACTCGCAATAGCAAGCCCGATGCTCGCTTGCACGGTGGTGAGCGTGCCATAATTATGTCGGAGGAGTACGACCGCGTATTCCCTATGGACATCTTGCCCGAGTACCTCGTTAAAGCCGTTATTGCATTCGATATCGATCGTATGGAACAACTCGGTATCTATGAGGTTGCTCCCGAAGACTTTGCCGCTTGTGAGTTTGTAGATACATCAAAATTGCCCTTGCAACAAATAGTTCGTGACGGACTCGACGCATTGCGCAAAGAGATGAACTAATCATTGTCATTAACTCTTAAACAAGAAATATTGTGAAAGCATTAAGAAAATTTCTCGATAAAATAAAACCCAACTTCGAGCCCGGAGGTAAATTTGCTCCTCTGCAATCGGTATTCGAGGGTTTCGAGTCGTTCTTGTTTGTGCCTGCCACGACCTCAAAGTCGGGTGTACACATTCACGATAAAATCGACTCAAAGCGTACAATGACGGTGGTTATCATCGCATTGTTGCCTGCATTGCTATTTGGTATGTACAACGTTGGTTATCAACACTACTTGGCTATTGGCGAGTTGGCTGCAACATCGTTCTGGATGGTGTTCCTTTATGGCTTCCTTGCCGTTCTGCCCAAGATTGTGGTAGCCTATGTCGTTGGTCTTGGTATTGAATTTATCGCTGCTCAATTGCGCCATCACGAGATACAAGAGGGTTTTCTCGTGTCGGGTATGCTCATTCCTATGATTGTGCCCATCGACACTCCGTTATGGATGATTGCTGTGGCTACTGCTTTTGCCGTAATCTTTGCCAAGGAGGTATTTGGTGGAACAGGTATGAACATTTTTAACGTTGCCTTGGTAACACGCGCTTTCTTGTTCTTTGCCTATCCTTCAAAGATGAGTGGCGACAACGTCTTTGTTCGCACAGGCGATACTTTTGGTATCGGTGGTGGTACTGTTGTCGATAGTTTCTCGGGTGCAACACCTCTTGGTCAAGTTGCTACCAATGTGGGCGACACACTCACTCTTAATAATGTTGTAGGTCAGCCTCTCACTACACTCGATTACTTCATTGGTCTTATCCCCGGTTCGATAGGTGAGACATCTACATTGGCTATCTTGATAGGTGCAGTTATCTTGTTGTTGACAGGTATTGCAAGTTGGCGCATCATCTTATCGGTATTTGCCGGTGGTTTGCTCACTGCTTGGGTATGTACTTTTGTCAATCCCGAGGTTTATGCAGCCGCATTGCTTTCGCCCATCGACCAAGTGTGCTTGGGTGGTTTTGCTTTTGCTGCTGTCTTTATGGCTACCGACCCTGTGACTGCTGCTCGTACCAAGACAGGTAAATATATTTATGGTTTCCTCATCGGTGCGATGGCTATCATCATTCGTGTATTCAACACAGGTTATCCCGAGGGCGCGATGCTTGCCGTATTGTTTATGAATGCATTTGCTCCTCTCATCGACCATTATGTTGTTGAGGCTAATATCAAACGTCGTCTTAAACGTGCCAAAAACGCTTAATAACAAGGAGGTAGATTATGAATAAACAAGGAAATACATATACGATACTCTACGCCTCTGTTATGGTGATTATCGTTGCTGCTCTGTTGGCTGTGGTTTCGGTATCGCTCAAACCTATGCAGCAGGCTAATATTGAGATTGATAAGAAGAAACAAATTCTCAGTTCGGTAAATCTTGCTCCTACTACACAAAATGCTGTTGAGTTATATAGTAAATATATTACCGATAGTTATGTGGTAGATGCGCAAGGTGCCAAGGTTGAGGGTGCTGATGCCTTTACTGTTGATGTTGCTTCGGAGGTAAAGAAAGCCAACGAAGAGCGTCAATTGCCCGTATTCGTTGCGCAACTCGACAATGGCGATGTGAAATATATCCTACCTATGTATGGTGCCGGTTTGTGGGGACCTATATGGGGTTACATTGCCGTTGATGCTGATGGTAACACAATCTATGGCTCATACTTTGCTCACCAAGGCGAAACTCCGGGCTTGGGTGCCGAGATTGAAAATCCCACTTTCCAACAACAATTTATTGGTAAGCACCTCTTCGTTGAGGGTGAAATGAAACCTGTTGCTGTTATGAAAGTAGGTCAAAAACCCTTGAATGGTGCCGAGTATGTCGATGCCGTTTCGGGTGGTACTATTACAAGTAAGGGTGTACAAGATATGATTGAAAACTCGTTGTTGCCCTATAACGTATTTTTAAAATCTATAGTTAAATAAGGAGGCTTGAAATATGAAAAACAAAGAGATTTTATTAGGTCCCCTTTCCAAGAATAACCCTGTAATCGTACAGGTATTGGGTATCTGTTCGGCTTTGGCTGTAACATCAAAACTTGAGCCTTCGATAGTTATGGCTATTTCGGTAATTGCAGTTGTTGCTCTTGCCAATGTCGTAATCTCGCTCTTGCGCAATACTATTCCCAACAGCATCCGTATTATCGTGCAGTTGGTGGTTGTTGCGGCATTGGTTATTATTGTTGACCAAGTGCTTAAGGCTTTTGCATACGATGTTAGTAAGCAACTCTCTGTGTTTGTAGGACTCATCATTACCAACTGTATTGTGATGGGACGTCTTGAAGCATTTGCTTTGAGTCACGGTCCCTGGGAGTCGTTTCTCGACGGTGTAGGTAATGGCTTGGGCTACGGACTTATACTTGTTATAGTTGGTTTCTTCCGCGAATTGCTCGGCTCGGGTACTCTCTTGGGTTTCCAAGTGATACCTCAAGCGTTCTACGAACTTGGTTATATGAACAACGGCTTGATGATTTTGCCTCCTATGGCTCTTATCGTAGTGGCTTGTATCATCTGGGTACACCGTTCATACAACAAAGATTTGCAAGAAAAATAATCATACCCTTTAATATAAGAATGTAGAATATGGAAAGTTTAAATCTATTTATAAAGTCAATCTTTATAGACAATATGATATTCGCATACTTCTTGGGTATGTGTTCATATCTTGCAGTGTCTAAAACCGTAAAGACTTCGATGGGCTTGGGTATAGCCGTTACATTCGTACTTACCCTTACAGTGCCTATCAACTATTTGCTCGAAAATTATGTGCTTAAACCCGGCGCTTTGTCGTGGTTGGGTGAGAGTTTTGCCGATGTTGACCTCTCATTCCTCAGCCTTATTTTCTTTATTGCTGTAGTAGCATCTATTGTACAGTTGGTCGAAATGGTTGTTGAGAAGTATTCACCATCGTTGTATGCATCGTTGGGTATCTTCTTGCCCCTTATTGCTGTAAACTGTGCTATCCTTGGTGGCTCACTCTTTATGCAACAACGTTCATTCGATTCGGTAGGTACAGCCACAGTCTTTGGCCTTGGCTCGGGTATCAGATGGTTGCTCGCTATTGTAGGTATTGCTGCTATCCGAGAGAAATTGGCGTATAGCAATGTGCCTGCTCCGTTGAAGGGTATAGGTATTACCTTTATCATTACCGGTCTTATGGGTATCGCTTTTATGAGTTTTTTGGGAATTAAGTTATAATATTTATCGTAAAGCAAACAGAAAATGAATCTAACAAACGTATTATTATCAAGTATAGTAATATTCCTCGTTATTATACTGTTTTTGGTAGTCATATTGTTGGTTGCCAAACGATACTTGGTTCCTTCGGGAAAAGTGAAAATTACTATCAACAACGATACTGTAGTTGAGGCCGAGACAGGTTCGAGCCTCCTTTCGACCCTCGCTGCTCAAAAGGTATATTTGCCTTCGGCTTGTGGTGGTGGTGGCTCTTGCGCTCAATGTCGCTGTCAAGTGATAGAGGGTGGTGGTGAGATTCTTCCAACCGAAACCGTTCACTTCTCACGCAAAGAACAACAAAACAATTGGCGTCTTGGCTGTCAAGTGAAAGTGAAAGGCGACCTCTCAATCAAAGTTCCCGAGTCGGTACTTGGTGTGAAGGAGTGGGAGTGTGAGGTTATCTCAAACAAGAACGTTGCCACTTTTATCAAAGAGTTTATCGTAAAATTGCCCGAAGGCGAGCATATGGACTTTATCCCCGGCTCGTATGCACAAATTAAGATTCCTGCATACGAAATGGATTATGACAAGGACATCGATAAGTCACTTATTGGCGAGGACTATCTCCCTGCTTGGAAGAACTTCGGACTATTTGACCTCAAGTGTAAAAATACCGAGCCTACTGTGCGTGCTTACTCTATGGCCAACTATCCTGCCGAGGGTGACCGTATTATGCTTACTGTGCGTATTGCTACACCTCCTATGAAACCGAAACCTCAAACTGGTTTCCAAGATGTTATGCCCGGTATCGCTTCATCATATATCTTTACGCTCAAACCCGGCGATAAGGTGATAATGAGTGGACCTTATGGTGATTTCCATCCTATCTTCGACTCGAAGAAAGAGATGATGTGGGTAGGTGGTGGTGCCGGTATGGCTCCCTTGCGCGCTCAAATTATGCACCTTACAAAGACACTGCGCACTACCGATCGTAAGATGTCTTACTTCTACGGTGCGCGTGCATTGAATGAGGTATTCTATCTTGAGGACTTCTTACAACTTGAAAAAGAATTCCCCAACTTCTCGTTCCATTTGGCTCTCGACCGTCCCGATCCTGCTGCTGATGCTGCCGGTGTGAAATATACTCCGGGATTTGTTCACCAAGTTATCTACGAAACTTACCTCAAAGACCACGAGGCTCCCGAAGATATCGAATACTATATGTGTGGTCCCGGTCCTATGTCGAAAGCCGTTGTCTCGATGCTCGACAGCCTTGGCGTAGAGCCTGAAAGCATTATGTACGACAACTTTGGTGCATAACAGTCGCATAATTCTCAACATAAAGGATATGTACTTCGCATTTGAGGTACATATCTTTTTTTATACTGTTCCGTAGGTCAATTATTTTATGTAAATTTGCAAATCAAATTAATATTAATGAGCCTGCTGTCAGTATCAATAGTTACCTATCACACACCACTCGATGAGTTGCAGTGTTGCCTACAATCGCTACAATCGTCGGTTGTCGATACCGTCTATATTGTTGATAACTCCAAGCAATCTTATATAGCACGTTTTTGTGCCGAAAATGGTATAGAGTATATACCCAGCGAAAACGTAGGCTATGGCGCAGCGCACAACAAGGCTATGCGCCTATCGATAGAGCGTGGTGTTAAGTATCACCTTGTAATCAATAGTGACATCTATTTTGAGCCCTCAATACTGCAATCGCTTATTGACTATATGGATGCCAATACCGATGTAGCCCAAGTACATCCTAAGGTTACTTATAGCGACGGCAGTTTGCAATATACCGTACGCCTCTTGCCTACGCCCATCGACCTTATGGTGCGTCGCTTTCTGCCTGAAAGCGTATCGCGTATAATCAACAAAAAGTATCTATTGCAGTTTGCCAATCACGATAAGGAGATGAATGTTCCTTACCACCAAGGCAGTTTTATGTTCTTTCGTACCGATTGTTTGCGCGAAGTAGGGCTGTTTGATGAGCGTTTCTTTATGTATCCCGAGGATATCGATATAACACGACGTATGCACGCAGGGTATCGAACAATGTACTATCCGGCAGTTTCTATCGTTCACAATCACCGTGCCGAGTCCTACAAGAATGGGCGAATGTTGCGCATACATATTATCAATATGATACGTTACTTCAATAAGTGGGGTTGGTTATTTGATAAGGAACGCAGCCATTTCAATAAGCGGCTGCTACAGGAAATAGGTAAAAATGAATAAGGTGTATCTCGCTTTGAAAAGATACACCTTATTTACTTAATTATTGAGCGGTAAACGGGGCTCGAACCCGCGACCCTCAGCTTGGGAAGCTGATGCTCTACCAACTGAGCTACTACCGCAATGCGCGACAAAGTTAATAGAAATAATCGTAAAACAGAACTCTCCTGACGAAGTTTTTCTACCTTACGCTATCACTGTACAGGATATTTTTGTAAGTTTGTCGTTCGTTGAAAATATTGTAGTATGAAACGCATAGGAATATTATCTGATACCCACGCACATTGGGATGACCGATATGAAAAATATTTTGCCGACTGCGATGAGATATGGCACGCCGGCGATATAGGCAGTGTTGAGGTTTTGGAGCGGTTAGAGGCTTTGAAGCCGGTGCGAGCAGTGTATGGAAATATTGACGGACACCCCATTCGCATACGCACAAAACAGCATCAACGATTTGAAATAGAGGGTGCTACGGTGTGGATTACTCATATTGGAGGATACCCGGGCAAGTATGCAAGAGAAGTAACCCCCGAGATATATCGCAATCCACCGAAATTGTTTATTTCGGGTCACTCGCACATAGCCAAGGTAATGTATGACAAGACGCTCGATTGCTTGCACATCAATCCGGGTGCCGCCGGATTGTATGGATTTCATAAAGTGCGAACATTGATGCGTCTTGTTGTGGATGAAGGTACGTTTCGCGACCTTGAGATAATAGAACTTGCCGAGGAGCAATTGAGTAAAAATAGATAAAATAGAGTGTGTTACAAAAAAGATTTATATCTTTGCCAATGATAGATATTAACGCTGTGCTTTGGCAATTAATCCAATTCAACGTTACTGTAACTGAACCATAAAACACATCGAAATGAAATCGGCCTATTACCCTATATTACGCATCGTATTGATTATCCTTATAGGCGTATTTATGATAATATATCCCGAAGGCATCCTTAAATATATTGCCGTCGTGATAGGTTTGCTCTTGCTTATTCCCGGTGCGATACAACTAATAAGATATTTGATAGTGTGTTGCAAGCGTAATCGTCGCGACCGTCGATATAACCCTATGACGTTTCCTTTCTTTGCAACATTTTGTGTATTGGCCGGTGTGGCTGTCATAGTATTCTCGCAAGAGATTGTTATGGTGTTTTCGTTGTTGCTTGCTGCCGGGCTTATATCTGCCGGTGGCTATGAGATAGGAATGATTGTAAAATCGGAGTGCCGAAATAGGGTAGGCTATTATCTATTGCCTGCTTTGCTTGTATTGTTAGGCATCTTTATTTTAGTCAATCCTCTCGACCTCTTGCCCAAGATTATGATTATAATGTTTGGTGTTGGCGCTATTATCTATGGCATCAACGAGATTGTATATTTAGCCCGTATCGAGCGATAACGCCTTATCGGTAGTATCGCGAGTGGCTCTTATCATCGAGTATTTCGAAAATCAATTGTAGTACTTGAGGTATCACACGCCGTATCTCGGGCGATAGTTGTATCCCCAAGTTGGGTGTGTGATTGACACTGATGGCAAGCAACTCGATATGTGGTTTTCGCTCCTCTTTTTGTATGGCATCTATCATATCGCCCACAATCTTTTCGTGTGCATATAATGTATGAGGGTAATCCTTGGGATAGTGTGGCGTGAGGCGTCGCACTGTGCCTGCCGGACAATCATCGGTGGTAGCATCGATGAGGATAAGATGCTTATATTGCTTCATTGTATCGAGCAATTCTATACTGCCCATACCTCCGTCAAGTACATCTACACCATCGGGCATTCCTATCGACTTGAGTATGTGTATTATATGAATACCTACACCTTCATCATTAAGCACAAGATTTCCAATTCCAAGTATCAATACGTTTTTCATTCTCTTCCTATTTTTATTCGTAACGACCATATATGCCAAACAGCCTTCAGGCATAGTTTGTTCAAGGTAATAGGTTTTGTAGGCGTTTTTAAACTGAAATTATAAATGTCGTATTGTTGCAATTGCCTGACATTAATAGTATCTTTGCATCAACACAAACTGTATATAATATGAAAAATGTAACATTCTTTTGGATGGCTTTGGTGGCTCTGGCGCTTGTATCGTGTAAGCCCAACCAAGCCGTTACAAAGGCAGCATACGAGAAGGCAATGGCTGCAGCCGTTAACAAGCCGGTTATTACAGCCGATACGCCTACCGATGGTGCAATTACCGAAATTCAACCGATGGTTACACAATCGACTGTGGCTCGCGAGCGCAGTGAGAGTGTAAAGGTGCTTGACAATGGTACTATTGGTAAGTATAGTGTCGTTGTTGGTACATTTAAGCAACGCACCAATGCCAATAGTATGCGCGATCGTTTCATCAGCGACGGTTATGCTGCGCTGGTCGTGCAGAATGCTCAAGGTTTGTATCGCGTAGTTGCTTGTAGTTACGACACCAAAGAGGAGGCCGTGGCTGCGCGCATTGAGATAACAAAGCGTTACCCCTCATCTTATATCAAAGAGCCTTGGTTACTCATTCAGCAGTAATGCCTAACCGTTCTATAATAAAAAATAACAGCAGTGCTATATAATTTAAGGGCATAAACTCCGTTTATACTATATAGTTTGAGTCGGAATATTATTCCCTGACAGAAAATGACTAACTTTGAAGCACCAAATGGTTGCGATAAAATGTATATGAAACATATCAAAATACTGTTCGTAGCACTTGCTGTATGTTTGTTATTCCCCCTTGCGAGTAGTGCGCAAGAAGGGCGTACATCGTACGATTATATGAATACAACCCCCTCGGCGCACGCTTATGCGTTGGGTGGTAATAATATATCTATTATTGAGGAGGATATCACCCTCGTTGAGAATAATCCGGCTCTGCTTGGCCCCGAAATGCACCTGAAATGGGGTATCAACTATATGATGTATGTGTCGGGTATCAATTATGCCGGAACAACATTTGGCGTGGCTACCTCGAAGCGTGGAGCATTGGCTGCCGGTTTGCAATATTATGGCTATGGCTCGATGCCTATGACCGACGAAACAGGACAAACTCTCGGCACATTCAGCCCACAAGACATACAATTTCAATGCACCTATTCGCACGATATTATTGAGGGATTAAGAGGTGGAGCGAGACTTAAATTTGTTTACTCCAATTATGAGCAATATACGGGCTTGGCTCTCGCCGTTGATTTGGGTATCAACTATTATAATGCCGAGAAGGAGTATTCATTGTCGTTGGTAGGTCGCAACATCGGTGGTCAACTCAAACGTTTTGCCAATACTTATGGCAACCTGCCGTGGGATATACAGTTTGGTTACAGTCAGGTTATTAAAAACACACCCATTCGCATCTCTATCACTGCCCACGACTTGTGGCGATGGAAGATTCCTTATCCTACTGTTACCGATAATGGTGGAGGTATAGTTGTACAAGATAAATTTTTTGAAAACTTCTTCCGTCACCTTATCTTCGGCGTAGAGTATCTGTTCAATAAGAACTTCTACATTGCGCTGGGATATAACTATAAGACTGCCAGCGATATGCGCACCGATAATCGCAATTTTATATCGGGCTTTAGCATAGGAACAGGACTGAAAGTTAAGATGTTTGCTCTCGATGTTGCCGTAGCAGGTCACCACGTTGGTGGTACAACATTGATGATAAACCTAACAACCAATATCAGCGACTTTGTGCGTAAATAACAACCGATAAATTATGGATAATAAATCTATCATAATAGCCATTGATGGTTTCTCATCGTGTGGCAAGAGTACAATGGCCAAGGACCTTGCTCGACGTATAGGGTATATATACGTTGACAGTGGTGCTATGTATCGTGCTGTGACACTCTATTGTCTTGACAACCGTCTGATAAATGATGGTGTTGTCGATACCCAACGTCTTGCCTCGGCAATGGGAGAGATAGTTATCTCGTTTGCCAATAATCCCACAAGTGGCAAGCAAGAGACATACCTCAATGGCGTGTGTGTCGAGCAGGAGATACGCAATATGCGTGTGTCGAACAGTGTGAGTCTTGTCAGCCAGATTGATTTTGTGCGTGAGGCACTCGTTGCACAGCAACGCCGATTGGGTGAAGCCAAGGGGATTGTTATGGATGGTCGTGATATAGGAACGGCTGTATTTCCCGATGCCGAATTGAAAATTTTTGTTACAGCCTCGGCTCGTACTCGCGCCGAGCGTCGTGCCGCCGAAATGCAGGCTGCCGGTGAGAATGCCGATATTGATGCGATAGAACGCAATATCGCTATGCGCGACGAGATGGATATGACACGCAAAATAAGCCCGTTGCGCAAGGCTCACGATGCTATTGAACTCGATAATTCGCGTATGACAATCGATGAGCAGAATGCTTGGCTGTTGGCTCGTTATGAAGAAACAATAGCGAGGCTTTAACACATCAGTAATATGGCAAAGGTTGAAATAGACAACAACTCGGGCTTTTGCAATGGTGTGGTGCGTGCCATACAGGCTGCCGAGAAGGAACTCGAAAAGAGTGGACAACTCTATTGCTTGGGTGATATCGTTCACAACAGTAATGAGGTAGAACGCCTGCGCAGCAAAGGACTTGTCACTATTAATCACGATCAACTACGCGAATTGCACAATGTAAAGGTGTTGCTGCGCGCGCACGGTGAGCCCCCCGAAACCTATCGCATTGCGCAGGAGAACAACATAGAGATTATAGACGCTACTTGTCCCGTTGTTTTGCAATTGCAACGCAAGATAAAGAAGAGTTACGATACTCGCAACGACAGCAATCATCAGATACTTATATATGGCAAGGTAGGTCACGCCGAGGTGAATGGTCTTGTAGGGCAAACAAATGGCGAGGCTATTGTGCTTGAAAACCCCGATGACTTGGTAAAAGTAGATTTCGACAAGAGTATAACACTCTATTCGCAAACAACCAAGTCGGTAGAGCATTTTGCCGAAATGGTGCAAATTATCAAGAAGCGTACCGAACCCGACAACTTCGAGTGGCACGATACCATTTGCCGTCAGGTAGCCAATCGCATACCCAATATTCGCGAATTTGCTCGCAATCACGATGTTGTACTCTTTGTATGTGGTAAGAAAAGCAGTAATGGCAAGGTGCTGTATGAGGAGTGTCGCTCGGTCAACGAACATACTCATCTGGTATCGGATATTGAAGAGTTGAATCCTGCTTGGCTCGAAGGCAAGTGTAACATAGGTATTTGTGGTGCAACATCAACTCCTCGCTGGCTTATGGCGCAATTTCAAGAGCGCATCGAAGCGATTTTAGCACAATAACAATGTAATATTGATAATAAAATAAGTACGGTTGTCGCTCATAGGTGACAACCGTACTGTTTATACATTATTATGGAATGGTATTTATCGCAGTCGTAACTGTCGATAGTTACATCCCGACAGTTGTTGCAAAACTATTTCTTATCACAGTCCTTAGGATTGTTTTTAGTTTTGTTTTCGTTGTTGCAGCAACTTGTGGTGTTTGTTTTTTTCTCATTTGTCTTGTTCATAATCGTAAGTTTTAGGGTTAATATTTGAATGTGAGGAGTTATTCTGTATCTATCAGTTCGCGTTCGTGGTAGTGTTCTTCTCTGTTCCACGACAAGTCGCGCTCGGGTGTTGCACTCAGCACTTCGTTGCAGCGTTGTTTGGCAAGTTTTTTATCGCGCTCGCGCACACCCTTTTCGGTGCGTTTTGTGCCTTGAGGCTTTATGTCGCGCATACCATTGGTTTGGCGTGTATATTCACAAGGATTTTCTATATATTGCCACTCCTCGTTGAGCCTGCAACTCTTGCCCTCGTTCCAACTACCTCTGTAATCTTCACCCTTCGACATATTGAAGTATAGGTTGCTATACTTGGGGTTAGTTTCGAAAACACCCGGTGGAAAATGTGGCTCGATGCTTTCGAGGGCTGCTTGGAATTGTTGGAAGTGTGTTACCTCACGCGTCATCAGGAAGTCGAGTGTACGTTTCACCTCGGGGTCGTCGGTGAGAGGTATAAGTGCTTCGTAAACAATCTTGGCACGCGATTCGGCTGCAATATCCGATTGCAAGTCAACTGTCAGTTCGGCATTGCCCGATATGTACGAGGCGCACCAAGGCACGCCGTTGCTGTTGGTAAACATAGGGCTGCCGGGCGCAATGGCCAGAAATTGAGGATTGGTGAAGGCTTGGTGAATATACTCCTCTTTGGTAGCATTACCTTCCATCATCTTCATAATCTCAACATCCTCCACAACATCTTTCATTCGCGCATTTACCGGCCCCAACAGCATCTGTATGGTTGCACCCACGATTTCGAGGTGACCCAACTCCTCGGTGGCTATATCCATTAGCATATCATATTTGTCGGGGTAGGGGTTGCGACACGAAAATGCCTGAACAAAGTATTGCATAGAGGCGCTCAACTCGCCGTTGGCACCTCCAAATTGCTCCAACAAGATGCGAGCAAAACGTGGGTCGGGGCGCGATACGCGAGCGTCAAATTGTAACTCTTTTATATGATAAAACATAGTTCTATTAATTTTATGTTTGTACTCTTTTTCGATTGATGTACATCTGCTATTGAAACGTCACTGCCGCGCATTGAGTTCGTGAAGTTTCTGTTTTTTATGACCTCTTTTGTTTTGCTGTGAAGTGGTACTTGTTGTTGATACCGAAAGACCAATTCTTGTTAATTGTTGACCGTTTTTATGAACAGCCGTTTCGCAACCTGCGTTATACCACTGCACAGCGACTCATACCCATTGTTTCGCTGGTAACAATAAGTATGATGTATAAATATTAAAACACAGATTTCTATGTATTTCATAGGTTACATTATTATCGGTATTCTGGCAGGATTTATAGCCGGAAAGATTATGCGAGGAGGCGGATTTGGCGTATTGATTAATCTGTTGATAGGCATAGTAGGTGGTATATTAGGTGGTTGGCTCTTTGGCCTGTTTGGAATATCTGCTTCGGGGCTATGGGGCAGTTTCCTCACCTCGTTGGTGGGAGCAATTTTCCTGCTATGGATATCATCCTTCTTCAACCGACCATCTAAATAGAAAGCGTAATTATCTATATCAAAATAAATGTTGTACTAAAAATAGCAGTTATGAAAAATCTAATTTTTGTGTTTGTCGGAATGGGGCTTGGTGTGGCTATGGGCGTATATGCTCAACAATTTGCTGCATCGGCGCGTGGTAGAAAGATGCGTAGCGACCTGTCGCGTGCTATACGCGATAAAGAACGTGCTGCCGAGCATTTGGCCGAAAAGGCTCGTGACCGTGCTGCCCGTATGGGTGCAAAGTTTGCCGATCGTGTGTCGCAGGGCGCACACCAAGTGGCTGGTAAAGTTGATCAGGTGAAGGAGCAACTTCATAGCGTTGTCAATGAGTAGATTGTGTTAGTCGATAATCGCAAAAGAAAAAACGAGTGAGAAGAGCATCCGACGCTTCTCACTCGTTGTAGTGTATGCTATAAGTTGTTTACTACAAAGTCATAACTATAAATAGGTATAGTATGGCAGCAGGTGCTGCAAGTAATACGCTGTCGAAACGGTCGAGCCAACCACCGTGACCCGGGAGGATATTGCCCGAGTCTTTTACATTGAGCGAGCGTTTTATAAGCGATTCGCACAAGTCTCCCCAAGTGCCAAATATCGAGCAGGTAAGAGCCAAACCTATCCATTGCCAAGTATTCAGTATGTCGAAAAATCTTGACGCAACGAATGCCGCACCGGCAGCCAATATAAGTCCACCCCAGAAACCTTCCCACGACTTCTTGGGCGATATGCGCTCAAAGAGGCGGTGCTTGCCTATGGTGCAACCCACCAAGTAAGCACCTGTGTCGTTAATCCATATAAAAGCAAATAGCGATAGCAGAATAAGTGGCGAGAAACGGAAGTACAGAATATTACACAGCGCAAACGGCAGGGCTACATAAATCTGACCCAAGAAACTGTATGCCCAGCCCTCAAGAGGTCGTTCCACCTTGTCGTATAGTTGCATAATGAAACGTACCAAAAAGTAGATGAGGTAGGGGGCTGTAATTATAGCACTTATATCGAAGTCCTGTACTGCGTAGATATATAATGTAAGAAATAACAATATCGAGCCCGAAACATCTATAAAGCGCGTACCTCGGGGCGTGTGGGTGAGGTCCTCAACCAAACGATAAAATTCGGCCGAAGCCAATGCCGAGAATGCACAAAATATGAGTGCAAAACTATATTGATTCCATAGTATTGCACCTATGATGACCGATATAAATACTGCGCCGGTAACGGCACGAATTGCGACGGTTTTAAGTGATAGTGCCATTTGTTCTTATCAACTACTTGTTCTGTTACTAAATCTATGGCATATTATGAGCCATTTGCAAAGATAGCGATAAGCGAGTGGAGAACAAAATAAATTTATTTATTTTTTATCCCGAGCGTAGCTATCTTGGGCGTTAGCCAAAGAATATGCCGATAAGCGAGTGGAGAACAAAATAAATTTATTTATTTTTTATTTTTCACTGCGCTCAACAACACGTCCGAGCGCAATTATCTTGGACATCTTGGTATATTCGCTATCCTGTATCAATTCTTGAGTAGCAAAATCATCTTAATGGCGATGTCGAAGAGTACGATTTTGGCATTGGCATTTTGGCCGATGTCGTTTTCGGCACTTTCCAATATACGCATAATCTCCTGCACGTTGCGTTCATTAATGAAGGGCGCAAATCGTGTTGAGAATTGTTGTTCTTCGGCTGTCATATAGTTGAGGTCGGGCTGTGCCACGTTGTAGATGTAATTCTCGCGAATCATTCGACCGGCGTATGAGAGGAAACGACGCAGGCGTTCACGCCCTAAGTCGGCAGTATCTTCGCTCCACGCTTTTAAGTCCTTGATGCGACGTGCGTAAGCAAGACGCATCAGTTGCACAAATAGTTGGAAGAATTGTTGATTGTCATCGTTGAGCGACAAGTTGTCACAAGCTTTCAGGTAACTACCGTTCGATAAGTGTGCTATGGCGCGAGCATCGGTGTCGGTAATGCTGTATTGCTGTTGCAGTGCCTCGGTTATGGTAGATAGAGGCAGTGCAGGCAGGTGTATTTGTTGCACGCGCGAACGAATGGTAGAGAGGAGTTGGTCGGGAGCATTGCTTACAAGCAGAAATATTGTGTTGGGGTATGGCTCTTCAAATAGTTTCAGCAACTTGTTGGCACACTCGATGTTCATACGCTCGGGCAGCCATATTATCATTATCTTGTAGGGCGATGAGAAACTTTTAAGAGTCATTTTGCGCCATATTTCATCGCTTTCGTCGGCATAAATTATGGCTTGCTTATTCTCTGCGCCCATTGCTTGCAGCCAATTGTCTATACCGAAGTAGGGGTGTGTTGTTATAAATTCGCTCCAAGTGTGCAGGTAGTCATCGCAATGTACCTTCTTCTTGTCTTTGTTGCGCACCATCGGGAATACAAAGTGCAAGTCGGCGTGCGACAGTGCATTGTATTGTTGACACGAGGGACACATACCACAAGCATCGGTTTCACCACGATTGGTGCAATGTATGTAGCGAGCGTACGCCATTGCCATAGCAAACTTGCCCACACCTTCTATGCCCGAAAACAACTGTGCGTGTGCTATGTTGCCCGATTGTACCGAGCGAATAAGACTCTCCTTGAGTGTGTCGTGACCTATTACGTCGCTAAAGAAAAACATATTATGTGGTATTAGTCGTTTAGTGTGTTATGTGCTGTGGCTGAAGTATGGGTTATTCTATTGTCTTAAACCAAGTGGTTACTTTGTCGCTATACCGAGGCGATAACGGAATGTCGGGCACATCGGGTACGCTCATTTCCAAGAATATGCCTTCTCGTTGACGACGTATAACACTCACATATTCAAGATTTACCATATACGACCTGTGGCATCGTACAATATCTACGTCCGATAGGTATGTTTCCAACGCCTTGAGCGTATTGCGCAGTAAAAAACGTGCTATACTGTTCTTTTTCTTGTAGAATATACACACATAGTTGTCGGCAGCCTCTACATATAATATATTCGACTTCATTACCGATAGTCGCAATACTTGGCGTTCATCGTAAAAATCAATCATTTTCGTAGAACTGTCAACAGGCTGTATCTCGTCACGATCTTCCAGACGGCGATTTTTTTCGATCCACGAGAAGAACATAAAACATAGCAGATAGGGGATGACAAGAATGAGTATGGTACTCAAGAAAGAGTCTTTAAATGTAGCCAGCGCATTGGTTGTAGGCTCTACCGATAGTATAATCATTGTGAAGAACAATGACATAAACAACACCTCTACAAGTACCCATAACCAATATTGTATGTATATGAGTTTTTGCTTCTGATGCCAAAAGTGCATAATCACACGGCTCAATGCAATAACCACAAAGCCTATGGCAACTACTATACTTGTATATAGCAGGTAATATATAGATGATTTATCATCAATCCAATGGCTGAAACCAAATGGCTGGTAGATAATGATAAATACAAAAGCATAGATGGCTGTAAATACAACCATTTTTATGAGGTTGTATTTTTCGCACAAATACTCCGGTATTATTTTAGTCAAAATGTTCATCCTTCTTTATCTTTGATGCAAAGGTAATAATTATTTCTCATTATAGCGATTATTCTACAATAGTTTTTTTAAACTTGTTTATTGCCTGTGCTTATTACGCCCCTATATTGCATAATTCACCCCAAAATATTAGATTTAGTCACATACAAAGGGTTTTCAACCCTTAAATTTGCAAATGATTTTATAGTTGATTTTCTTTGCATTGCACAATAAGAAATTCCCTTTCAAATGTGTAGAAGTAAAGTTTAGTTTCAGAGTAACGTTCAAGTTTTGATTGATGATTTATCCACATTGTACTCGTGATGAGGTTGTGGTAAAAAGAATTTGAATACCGGTCGTGAGATTGGTATTCTTTTTTTATATACAAATATTCTCGTTATGTGCCGGTGTGAGGTCTTGTGACTTGGCATATTGTTCTTTAATGCTCAAACATATCTTTTATTGCGATTGTTATAATTGTGATTAAATCTATTATTATGATATATCGTTTTCTTTTTCCGCGTTATTGCAACACAACCATTTTTTCGTTGCTGTTGCTGGCTTTAAGGTTGTTGTTTGGCATTCTGTTTATGATGCACGGCTTTGATAAACTTTATAATTTCTCGCTTTTGGTCGATAATTATCCCAATTTTATGGGGTTGGGTAGTAGATTTTCGCTATTGCTAACGTTGTTTGCCGAGTTGGTTTGTGCTGCAGCGTTTGTATTGGGCTTTCTTTTTCGACTTGCTGTTGTGCCTATGTTCTTTGCTATGGCTGTTGCTTTTCTTTGGGTGCATCACGGCTCTATTGCCGAGGGTGAGTTGGCGTTTATTTATGCTATGATGTTTCTTATTTTGGCAATAACCGGCCCCGGGCTTTATTCTATCGACAAGCCCGTAGGTGATTATATAATGTATAGAGGTAATGCTAAATGATGGTGATATAGTGGCGAATATGGGCGTTGTATTTATTTATTGCCACTATTCGCAGTGTCGCTGTGTTGTAGATGCAGCATAGCCGTGCTAAAAATACTTGTTTAACTCGGCATTATATTCATATCCTGCATCATTGAGTTTTCTATCGAGTTCGTCACGATTTATATCAAAATCTTCGCACAAAATGTCGAGCGAAGGGTAGAAGTCGCGCAGTTTCATATTGATGAAACTAACCAATATGTGAGGGTCGTTGGGTATTTCCATATAAAATAACAATTTTTATCGGTTGCAAAACTATTCAATTTTTTCGATATAAATAGTCGTCGCTGCTAAATAGTTTATATAATTATCGGCTCTTGAATGAATAATAAATTGTTTTAACTGCTATTTTGTTATCATTTGTTTGCTGCTAAAAGGGCTTTTCTATGTACTGAAAAGTTTGGCCGATTGACAAAAGCAAAAAAATATCGAAAAGTTATTGCTTATATATATTGTATTTGACAAAAAAACGGTATATTTGTGAACGACTCATAAAACAAGAATATATGGAAAACACGAAGTTACTTTTAGGCGATGAGGCTATTGCCTTGGGAGCAATCCACGCCGGACTTTCGGGCGTTTATGCCTATCCCGGCACGCCATCGACCGAAATCACAGAGTTTATTCAAGGTAATGCTCTCGCTGCCGAGCGAGGTATTCACTGCCGTTGGTCAACCAACGAAAAGACTGCTATGGAGGCAGCCTTGGGTATGTCTTATATGGGCAAACGCGCGTTGGTATGTATGAAACACGTTGGTATGAACGTTGCAGCCGATGCTTTTGTTAACTCGGCTATGACAGGTACCAATGGTGGTCTTGTAATTGTTGCAGCCGATGACCCCTCGATGCACTCTTCTCAAAATGAGCAAGACTCTCGTTTCTACGGTAAGTTTGCAATGGTGCCCATCTTTGAGCCTTCGACACAACAAGAGGCCTATGAGATGATTGGCGAAGCATTCGAACTTTCGGAGCGTTACAAAATTCCCGTATTGTTCCGTGTAGTTACTCGTTTGGCTCACTCTCGTGCAGTGGTTAAGGTGGGTGCTATCCGTGAGCAAAATCCTATTAGTTATCCTACTAATCCTCGTCAATGGGTGCTTATGCCTGCTGTTGCTCGCGTACGCAATGCCGAGTTGGTAGAGCGTCAGAAAGATTTTGTGCGTGAGGCCGAAGAGTCGAAGCACAATATCTTCACTACAACCGACCACCGTATGGGTGTTATTGCATCGGGTATTGCCTACAACTACTTGATGGAACACTTCCCCAACGGCGCACCTTTCTCGGTTTTGAAGGTTTCACAATATCCTCTTCCCGTTGACCAAATCAATCGTATGGCCGATGCTTGCGATAAAATTTTGGTACTTGAGGATGGTCAACCCTTCATCGAAGAGCAATTGCGTGGCGTAGTTAAGAATGATAAAGTGGCTGTTTGTGGTCGTCTTACAGGTGATGTGCCTCGTACAGGCGAACTTACTCCCGACAACATTCGCAAGGCTATCGGTATCGAAGATGCTCAAGTATTCGAGCCTTCACCTCTTGTAGTTCCTCGTCCACCCGCATTGTGCCAAGGTTGTGGTCACCGTGATATGTACACTGCACTTAACGAAGTGGCTCGCGAATACGAAAACACTCGCGTATTTAGTGATATAGGTTGCTACACACTTGGTTTCTTGCCTCCTTATCGTGCCATCCACTCGGTAGTAGATATGGGTGCTTCTATTACAATGGCCAAGGGTGCATCTGACTCGGGACAATATCCTGCTGTTGCTGTTATTGGCGACTCTACCTTTACTCACTCGGGTATGACAGGCTTGCTCGATGCTGTTAATGAAAATGCCGATATTACTGTTATTATCTCGGACAACCTCACAACAGGTATGACAGGTGGTCAAGATTCGGCCGGTACAGGTCGTCTTGAGCAAATATGTCAAGGTATAGGTGTTGACCCTGCACACATTCGTGTTGTAGTGCCTTTGGCAAAGAATAAGGAAGAGATGAAACAAATCATTCGCGAGGAGTTTGCCTACCACGGTGTATCAGTAATCATACCTCGTCGTGAGTGTATTCAAACAGCAAGACGTCACAACAAAAAATCTTAATCTTATGCGCACAGATATAGTACTTTCGGGCGTTGG
>JAFXIZ010000072.1 GCA_017532725.1 Bacteroidaceae bacterium | reverse complement strand
TAGGTGTGGAGATTTCAGCCCCGACACCTGTTGCTTGACCTTGCAGTTGAAAGTACCGGCAATAACTTTGCGGCGTAAAAGTGCCCGACGGAGTATTGTTGATTTAATTCTCGTATGAGTATATTTCATTCAGCCTAAGCATAACAAAAAAGGTCAAGCAATGAAATCACTGCTCGACCACAAGAGAACTATGAATAAAAAGAAGAAAGTGATACTGCTTTATATGGCACAACAAATAGGCATACCAACCGATGACCACTTAATTTCGTAGGTATTGGCATTAGATTCACCTGAAGGATTGCCACTTGTGGCAGAAGATTTGACGACAGGGTACGGTCGTTCACGAGAGCCGATGATAACGGAAGTTCCCGACGCGTCCGTGATTACGAAAGCGAGGTGTTTATGAAGTGGAATGTTGTCGTTTGATACAAATTTAAGCGTGCAAAGCACCTTACGCCCATTGTTGTCGTATTCCTCTACGGCTTCGTATGACGGCTGACCGAAGAAGTGAACAGGCGTAATCTCAGTGAAGATGCCGACAGGAATGCCCGATGAATGTTTGAGAACGATGTTGGGCTGAATATTCTCGCAGAGGCAGTAGCCGATTTGTGCGATACCCGGTAATGAGTGATTGAAGTTTTCCATAGCAAACAATTAAAAGGTTAATCTTCGGAGTCCTGATTTACGGACATTACGGAATTTACGGACATTACGGACTTGGTAACTTTTTTGCTCTGAAGTCGTTTAATTTTTTTCAATTCGTAGTCAAGATATCCTCTTCTTTTACGCTGATACCTTTTGGCTATCGCGTTCCAATTCATTTCTGATAGTTCTATGCCGTGCTGTTCCATCCACGCATAGATAATATCATCAATCTGCAAACCGAGATTGCTGAACTGATGTAGGTCTTGCCACATCTGTATGTCAAAGCGATTTTTGATACATTTGTGCAAAGCCACCTTTGCTCTATCAGGCAGATAGAAGTAAGTGCGAGGGTCTTTATCCTTGAAAGTTGGGATATATATCGCCAGCGTTCTCTCGTCGATGTTTGCAGCTTCCTCTTGATTCCGTTTTTCGATGAATTGTTTGAGCATACAACTTTCAACTGAGCCACGCACCAGTGACACCGGGTATTCGCCCCCATGTTCGTGAATGAACCATTGCTTAAGATAAGGTTCGATGTTTTGTAGATAAACGCAAATATTACTCATAAATAGAACTATGTTTATATACAAAGTTACGACACAAACGGCAGAAAAATAGAGAGTTAGCGACACTACTTTTCGAGTGCCTTAAACACTCCCGAACCTTACCAAGTAATAAGGTTAAAAAACTTTGTATCTTTGTATCATTGTGTCAAAGGGGTATTAAAGTCCTATATAATAGAGCGTTATTTTTGACACAAACTTGAAACAAAGTATGATACAAAACTAAACGGAAGAAACAAGGGGGGCGACGGAGTGATACAAAAAAATCAAGCAAGTGATTTGTATCAGATTAGTATCACTTTTGTATCTTATCTATCTTATTTATTATAAGATATTTACATTCTTATTTTCTTATTTGATACAAAGATACAAAGTATTAGTACAAAAATAAGATAATAAGATTAAGCCGAAACCTTGCCCCACAAAAAATGGCCGCGTTTCACAACGAAGCCATTCAACACTTTTACCAACTTTTTTACTGACTATGTTACTTTTTTTGATTCCTGAAGTTAAGATAAGCGTCAATGTCCTTTTGCAGCTGCACAGGATCATAGACCTTTCTTGCAAAGCGAGTATAGTCATCAGTGATGTAATACTCGATATGGTTAGCACCCGAACAATAGAACGCTGCAATGGTTAGCAGAGTCCAGTCCAGCTTCTGCCCGGAATAGCGAGTAAGGTTTATGCAAGTGCCGGCTTTCATACGGCAACAATACTCATACACCTTAAGAGCATATTCCTTGAACTCCTCATTCTCACGATAGAGGATATTAAAATCTTCCATGCGGAAAGCATGCAGTTTAGCTCTCATTTCTTCGTTCATAGCTTTAAAATGGGAGTTCAACATCTACAAGTTTATTATCTTTTTTAGGTGGCTCTTCTTCCTTTTTGGGAGCTGCCTTGACATAAATCATATCTTCCATAACACCCTCAATTCGTCGAGATATGCGATTTTGTGTGTTGCACATATCAGTCGGATTTAGTTCGGCAATATGTGGGCATAAACAGCAGTATGCACGCAATTTCTTTGTGAATGACTGCATAGTCAGGCCTTTCACATTCGCATAATTGCGATATGTCTCAAAGACTTCACGACGAATCAGTAGTTTGTCAAGGTTGCTCGAACCCTCTGCGAAGTAAGAGTCAGCCCAATCCTCGAAGTTATTGCCGAGGTCTTGACGATATTTTCTTTGAATGATATTATCCATAGGTGGATAAATCTTCACATTGCTTTCGCACAATGACAAGTAGAAGCGTAGGCATTGCAGTAAGAAATTTATATCGGCATTCCAATCCTTTTCAGGATAGTCGGCAGTGTAGAGGTCACGATTGAAATCGTCACGAATAGAGCGTGTTTCTATGTAGTCGTTCGATTCCGTCTGCTGGTGGTAATAGTCAGAGAACACCATGTAGAGCAAGCGAGCTTCCGTCGAAGCGTCAAAGTCGGCCGGAACATAGTTCGTTGTAAACGCAAACTTTGGGCTTTGCTCAAACGGAATAGAGTACGACTGATTATTCTTCGGGTTGATAGTCATATCCGAAGTAATAATATCATAGAACAGCCCCATTGAGAGATATTGAGCGCAGTCATCGACAAGTACAAAATCGGTATGCACATTAACTTGGTCAAAAACGTGGGGATTATCCATTAGTTTAGGATTACGCCCCGAAAGTTTTACCGATTTCATAAACAGCGAAAGTGTTTTGAAAAGGAACGACTTACCACTGCGACCATTACATTCGCCATTCTCACCGATTTTGTTATCCATAGCTTGTGGAGCCCATGCACGCGAGGGAGATTTGAAGCGATGAAGCATATATCCGATAGCAAAAATCTTGTTGGCAAGATTCTGCTTCTGCTCACGGATTTCATCTTCAGTCAATCCCTCTCCATTGATGCAAAAACGGTGCTTTTCAGCATAGGCTTTTGCCTCTTCGGGATTGTCTTCAAATCGCTCTTCCATTTCCTTACGCCAGTGCAGCCGGCTTGTGTTGATGACATAGCCGAAAATTGGGCTTGACATGCAGTCCAAGACATCAATATCATAGAGGTTATTTTCCTTGTCTAAGCACGTTAGCTTGAACATATCGGGCAATGGCTTAAAATTGTGCTTCAGCACATTCTCTTCCCACACATAGTGATTGAACGCAGTATCTCCACGCTGATGAACGATAATCTCTTTAGGCGTAACTTCCACATTGTTATTCGGGAAGAAGAACAGCTGTGTGTTATGCGTAAAATTAGAGAAATCGAGTTCCACTTCTTTCAAGTTTTCAAGTGATGTTTCAGAAAACTTCATCGAGTTCACTATGAGATTTCGCACATTCTCGTTCAAGCAACGCTCTTCGCTCCATTCACGCACGAAACGGCGAACATCTTTCGCCTTGATTTGCTTCACGACATTATTAGTAACCTGAATGTAGCGAGTATTGGCAGCGTTAATATCACGGAGCGTTCTAAAGCCATTGAGTTGAAGGAAATAATATAGGCGAACAGCACTGATAGTTATTTCTTTCTTACCCGATTTCTCATTCACTGTCTCCGTCCAAAACTTGGCAGGGAGAGCCATTTTGAGAAGGTCACGGAAGTCATTGATGTCACGACGCATTTCTTGCCAATCGCGCAGATCCTTTCGAGGTTTGCCACGATTGTCACGAAAAGTAGATAGCCATTCGGGTAGCCAAATGGTATATACATCAATGTGCCGAAGAGCCAATTCCGTGCCTTTCTTCACGCCTGTGCTATCAATATCGGGAATGTTATAAATAACTTTAGCGTAGCGAAAAAGCAGATTTATATCCTCTTCAGTAACCTGGTATGTTTCAGAGTTGAACCATATAGGCTGATAGCCCATGGAGCGACAGCATAGAGCGTCACGCTCTCCTGAACAAATAATCACTTCGTCGATTTTCTGTTCACGAGCCGGAGCGTCCTCTTCATCATCGGCTTGGGCGTTAAGTTTACCGAACAATTCTTGCAGTTCTCGTAAGCCATTGATAAAGTTCTTAGGCTTTACACCCTCAGGAGTGTAAGAGAAACGCCATTGCTTTTCGGGGTTAAGTGGTTCGTATATCTTATAGAAGACCTTGTTGTCTTCCGTGCGACATTCACGCATAAGTATAGGATAATCATCGGTAGAGTATTTCAGCGTCACTTCTCCGTCCTTAACATAGCCGATGTATTCAGCCTCGTGCCAGTTAAGAGCTTCAGCATGCTCACGCTTCACTTTCGGGCCCAGCACCTTTAGGTGTGCGTCCGGAATTGAATTTAGGAAAGAGAACACCTTTGTTCCCTCTTTCTCATCAGCGTTGGCACGGCGTTTTTCGATACGAGGCTTGTTTATCGAGCGATTCAATTCATCTTGCACATTGAAAATGCGAGCAAGATGAAGAACCGCTTCGTAGAAGTGAGTGATGTTTTCCTCTTTCATGCAGATGTCGATAGGCGACATGGCGTGTCCGTCGTCGCCGAAGTCAACCACTTTCCAAACATCGCCCGATAGCCGTAGGCAAGCCGAAGCCGTTTTCTCGCTCGGCCTTGCCCTAAACTTATTTTTCGTGCCGACTACCTCTTGTGCTTGTGGATAGTAGTAAAGGATAATATCCAGTCCACCATGAGTAGCGGCATAAAGTTTTTCTACGGTTATCATTTCAGTTTATAGGTAGTCAATGTTTTCGACTCTTTCGATTATCCAATCAATAAGCTTTTCATCTCTCTCGTCATAAGAGAGGGTAAGCATTTTCAATCGTCCCTCGTTCTTTTGCACTTGGATATTGATAGGTAAGTTGTGGTTATACACAACTGTTAGGAGTTCCTTGTAAAGTTTAGGAGCTAAAGCGATTTGTCTCTCTTCCATATTATTCAAATTTAGATGTTTTAGATACTTCGATTAAGAAAGGAATGAACATTAGGACAGCTGCACCATAGAATAGCAGTGCATAGACCAAAAGTCCGTGTTCGTTTTCCACAGATATTCCGGCAAAGAAGAATGTCGGAGAACAGATAAGACCGATTATAGCCGTCCATCTTGACACTTCGGCATCAAACATGATGCTTACTCGTTTGCTCTTACCGAGCAGGTAGTTTAATATTGAGTCCATACGAAATAGAAATTTTAGAGATTAAAAAAGCCATTCGGCTTGTCCTCACGGATTAACCGAATGGACCATGAAAAACACATTTACGAGATTATTACATTGATACCTATTTATTTAATAGGTAGTTTTCCAATTCTCTTTGGCTGAAATAGATTGCGCCGTGGTGTTTGTGGTGTGGCAACTGCCCACGCTGACACATCTTAGAAACAGCACCCTCAGTTTTACCGAGCATTTCAGCCACATTTTGAACATTAAGCAGTTTGTCGCTTAATTCGTTCATTTCATGAGCTACCTGTTTAGCGATAGCCTTAATGTCTGCCGAGCGAAGAATATTCATAGTTTAGAATGTTTAAGTGTTACTTACAAACAGGAATCTTATTCGCTGTAATAGTTACTTGACTTTCGGCCTTGTTGTAAACAGCCGATATTTTAATTCCCTGGTAGCGACCTTCCTCTACATTATATCGTGCGATAATAGTAGAAAGAGTATGGCATTCTTTAGGAGAGTCGAACTGTCCGACTTTAGATTCTCCACGTTTGAGACTTCGTAGCCATTCGATTTTACATTTTACTTTTTCCATCTTTTCTTATTTGTGTTAATCGCTTGTTGCTTGCGAAGTCTTGAAATATGTTCAGGCGACTTTCTCAAATCAAGCTTAAAAGCGTAGTTTATTAAGGTTTTCGGCTTAAGGTTTAAGCGTTCAGCACACTCTTCATTCGTCAAGTTGTGATAATTGGCAATAAGCCATAATACTTGGGAGTGTGTTAATTTGCGGATATGCGCAAAATCTTCGTCGTTGGTTCTATTTTTCATTGTAAATATTTTGTTATATGGAGAAAAGTCGCTAATTTTGCGTTGTGAAACTCTTTGATGAGAACGCTTTCGCAACTTATCTGTGATTATAAAACTAACTTAGTCGGTTAGTTTGATAGTGCAAAGTTATCACACCTTGTGATACAAAACAAAGTATTAGCGATAAAAAATTTTTCATCAAGCGAAAAAAAATATGTACAATGGTATCAGAAAAAGATAGGGTTTTGGCTCTAATAAAGGAGTTTGGCGGTAGTCAGGTAGCTTTTGCAAAGCTATTAGGCGTTCGTCAGTCGGCAGTAGCCAACTGGATAAGCCGCAACTCTATACCGGCAGCAGCTAAGACACAAATATTATCAGTTTGTGATAACCTTTCTGAAAGGTGGCTGTTTTTCGGAGAAGGTAATATGTTTCCAAAGGGAACAAATCTCTTCTATAAGGAATTGGAAGTAAGTGCAGGGCGAATCGAGTTTGCCAACACCACAGCGAAGCCACAGCGTATTTACATTCCAGGAGTAGATGCAGACGCATTCTTCCCGGTTAAAGGATTTTCGATGTACCCGACAATCCAAGAGGGCGACCTTGTTGGAGTAGTTGAGATAGACAATTTCGAGGAAATTAAAGCGAAGCACATATATTTAATAATAACAAGGGATAATGAACGTATGCTGAAACACATTGAACTTGGCAAAGCAAATAGTCCGTACATCACATTGACATCAGACAATGCAGATTACGAACCGTTCAAGATAAGAAAAGAGAATGTGATAAGTATATACCGTGTAATATTTCACGGCAGAATACCGATGATATAATTTTTTTGTATTAACTTTGTTAGTTGGTAAGTGGGAAATACACGTTAATATATTAACACCCCTTAACAATCAACTGAAATGAGCCTAAAAGCAAGAAATTGCTTACCTACCACCTAAGGATTTTTCCATTATCTACCACAAAAATGGAAGCAAAAACGAGATCATTAAAATGAATTGACTACTTCTTAGTAGCTAAAGATATAAGTGAGTTCCTATCGTTGATTTGGTCATCAAATTGAAGTTACTCCAGGCGGATCACGAAAAGGAGTTCACACGAACTCCTTTTTTTTGCTCCAAACGAAATAGAACTAACGATTATCACATTGATACATAGGCATTTAAGAAAGTAGTCAAGGTAAAAGTCTAACGAGGACAGAGCGAGACAGCCAAAGACTGAAAAAGACACTTACCTACCACTTTTTGCCACTTTTACCTACCACTTTTGAAAGTGGTAGGTAAGCAAAAGAGGGAAAATCGGTCAAAAACGAGCAAAATTGGGGTGGAAAATAGTTAATCTTTGTTGAAGTTGTCTTTCTGTGTCCACAACAGGAAAAAGCTATGACGCAGAACTATGTATCGGTAGTGTTCGACCGAAAGAAGAAAGCGAACACGAACAAGAGTGGAAAAGGAAAAATTGAATTATACATTCGCTTAAATAGAGAATGTAGAAAATATCTTACCATTGGAGAATGCTCACCAGCCGAATGGAAAGCAGGATTGTTTGCTACAGAGGCTATCGAAAAACAAGCCACCTATGAATTAAAGATGGTTGAGTTTGTATTTTGTGTAATAGCATGTGACGAGGTGTCGCAAGCAACCAACCTCTCTACTCTATTTTGTCAACATCACTGCCATATAAAGACTATGCTATAAAACTATGTCCTAAAATTATGTTGAAAAGCATTTTTGTGGATATAAATTTTTATTCATATCATTTTTTTTCGCTACTTTTGTGCCCGCTAATGAAATAGGTACAAATGGTAAAAGAGAGCACTTTAGAATCTGTGTTGCAAAATGAGATGTCCGACTTTTGGGCTGTATTGAGTAACGAAGAGAAACGAATCATATCAAGCAATTTTCAGATTCAGAACTTCCGCAAAAATGAGGTTATATATAGCGAGGGCGAAAAGCCCACGCACCTTATGTTTTTGCTCAAAGGCAAGGTGAAGGTATACAAAAAAGCAATGGCAACCGCAACCAGAGCATTCGCATGGTGCGTCCGGGGCAATACTTTGGCAACCGTACCTACTTTGCCAACGAAAACTATGTTACATCGAGCGCTGCCATAGAGAACACACAGATTGGCTTCTTGCCCATGACCATTGTCGAAGATCATGTGCGCCGCAATAACGACCTGGCTTTCTTCTTCATTCGCAGTCTTGACAATTACTTGGGACAATCGGACACTCGCACCGTAAACCTCTCCCAGAAACATATTCGCGGCCGACTTGCCGAAGCCCTCATCGTTCTTCTCGAAAACTATGGTTATGAAACCAATAGCACAACTCTCAACATATACTTGTCGAGAGAAGATTTGGCCAATTTGTCAAACATGACAACCTCCAATGCCATTCGCACGCTCACTACATTTGCTACCGAAAACCTCATCACTGTCGATGGTCGCAAAATAATAATTATCAATGAAGAAGAGTTGCGACGCATTAGTAAATATGGATAATATTGAGTAGTCATTGTATTTGATTATGAGCTTATTTTAGAGGCTCACTCCATCTGCATTTTGTTTGTTCACTATCAATATAACTCTATATATTGATAATGAAACACTTACAATCTTATAAGAGTAGAACCTGAAGTAGCTGTATCACCGGTGTTGAGTTGTATTGCATATATACCACCAGATAGCTGCGATACATCTACTGTACAACCTCTCGCTTCAGCAACCTTTATTCCATTCATTGAGTATATCGATATTGACACTTTGCTATCTTCCGGTGTTACGTCATCGGCGAAGAAAACTTTCAATGTAGACCCATCAATTTTAAAATAAGCCTTAAGAGGCTGATGCTCGTATAGTTCCGGAATATTAGCCTTCATTTCGAGCACATACAACAAACCCTTGTATGCATCTATCTCACCATACCCATAAGTATTGTTGGGATATTCCATTGTCTCGTCGGGTTGCTCGGCACAATAGGCTATAATTTTCAAGATATCTTGAGGTGTGAGTGTTGGATCGGCCTCCAGCCACAAAGCTATCGTTCCGGCTACTACCGGCGATGCCATAGAAGTACCTGATTGTGCCATATAATAATAGTCTTTACCATTATATTTCACTCTATCGGTGAGCGATTTTCTATCAACATCTGGTGTAGCAGAGAAACTATTATATGCAGCATTGATATTCATTCCTGGAGCCACAACATCGGGCTTTATCAATCCATCAAATGTAGGACCTAACGAAGAAAACTTTGCTATGCAACCGGGTGCATCGGGTCGGAATATATCAACATCTGTGTTTTCATTACCATCAATGTTGGTAAAAGTAGATGTGTATCCTGTAGCTCCTACCGCAATGACAGAAGGTAAAGTTGCCGGCCATGATACAGAATATCCGGGTTGCACACATTCATACTCAGGAATACCTTCTATATTGGCAAACGGAGAGTAAAACAAATCGCTATACATCCAAGCAGGTCCGTTACCAGAAAGCAAGCATGTAGCACCATATAGCATCAAATAGGCCATATTAGGAAAACTACCATCTATATGAAAAACATCTCCGCGGGCATCTTCATAGTCACTTTTATATACTCTCAGTTCTATATCGCCGGCACTTACCGTTGCATTCAATACACATGTATCCTTACCAAGTTTTTTTATACTATCGGTGTTGAAAATAATTGTACCCTCAATATACTGATCGACCAACTTGATACTTAAGAAATCGAAGCGAACCGACTGATTGACAGGTGTTACAATATCCATATCTATGATATTTCCACCTCCAATGCCATTGGTAATAGCGACACCGGCTTGTGGCATATCGGTTGGTTTCTCCATATAAGGCACCTGATGCCCCATATTGCCACATGCCGCTACAATGATTCGTCCAGGACCTACCAACTGGGCAATAGCCTCACCTTCAAGAATACGCTGGCGCGACAATGTTATGCTTTCACAACTACTGAAATTGATGACACAAGGCTTTTGTTCCTTTGCGGCTTTATCAAATAGGTACTTAAATCCCAATACTGCAGTGGCAGATGTGTGCATACCGGGATTTTCAAAATCGGCTCTGTCCGAATTGAAATCGGCCAAGTATATGTCGCTTTCACATGCTATACCACCATACCTACCATTGACACTCGAACCTGCCATAGTGCTTGCCACATGCGTACCATGAGTAACATTATATGTATATTTTGAGTGTTGGTGTTGCGATATCTCCTTGGGATTATCTATTTCACGCCCCTTTGTACCATCACTATTGGGCCAACAGAAGTCATAATAATACTTTATACGGCAATTGCCTTCTTCGTCATAAAATGCAGGGTGGGTTAAGTCATAATAACAATCGAATATACCCGCTACCACACCTTTACCAGTGAATGCTTGAGGTAGATTAACACCTTTATATATATCGGTAGCATTTATATAGTCCTTGGTATCATCTACAGCTATACGAGGCATACGCTCGGCCTCAATTCTCTCAATACGGGAATCAGTAGAGAGTGGCAAAATGTTATCTATAGGTATATTTACAATGTATATGCGACCTATACTATCTACCAATTGGCAAGCATATTCTTCAAAGACCGATACATCTCGGTTGCTATCGGTTAGAGCAACAAGAGCCAGCACATACGATTGAGATGCTGTACCCAAAGCACGCTTGGGTAAATCATTGTTCTTCGAGCACAACATAGTAGCCAAATGTGATGAGAGTTTACTATAATCGACCTGTGCCATCGATACTGAATAAAAGGCAAACATTGCCACCACGAATAACAGCTTTTTCATTTTAAATCCACCATTTTACATTATTTGTTGCAATATATAAAATATATCAAAATATACCAACACTTTATTATTTTTTTTGATATATATCAAATTTCAATAATTGCAACAACATCAAGCATAAATATCTGTCTTTAATATTTTACATGTCACTCGGAAACTCGTATAGTCAATCTTACCCAAGATGCATTCGGGATAGCTTGACCGAGTCCTTGACAGTAGAATAATAAAATACTCAACGAACAATAACTGCGTCACATAAGCAAGTACTGATAAAGGGAATTTCGCCACACAACTATAATCAAAAAGCAAACTCAAAGCGTGTTTTTTTGACTAATGTCAAATAAATACAAACAAATATTTACTACGCCCTATGTGTATGGAGGTGAAAATCTTGTTGTAGAAATTAAGAATACAACAGCAGGTAGCACATACATGCAAATTCCTTTCTACGGACAACAAGTAGCAGACCACATCAATGCTACGCCAGTGCAGCCGGCTTGTATTGATGACATAACCGAAAATCGGGCTTGACTTGCAGTCCAAGACATCAATATCATAAAGGTTATTTTCCTTGTCTAAGCAAGTTAGCTTGAACATATCGGGCAATGGCTTGAAATTGTGCTTCAGCACATTCTCTTCCCACACATAGTGATTGAACGCAGTATCGCCACCCGCCTAAAAGATATCCTCACCAACGACTGCATAGTCAAATAGAGGCACGAAGCAAAGTACTCCTTGCAAATACCCAATTATAAATACAGTCATTTTAAATCTTTTGGCAAGATTTGAAATAACTATCTATTCCCATATTTGAATGATACTTCAAAATAAATTTACTCTGACTTAATGACTTCAATGCAAAAAAGTTACCGAGTCATCACCGTCAGCATCGTCATCATCGTCACCACGCATTGATATATTACTATTAAATGAATATTTTTCTACAGTAAATTCTATGAAAGCGTTGAATATGACCCCAAATCTGTTATTATTGCTTACTAATATTTCTATTTCGGTTGATTATTCGGGTGTTTTTTATAACTTTGTATGCTTATAATTATACTTGTTTTATTTATGTTGAATTTGAAAAGTCTTTTATCAGCGATAACTCTTGTTTGCACATTGTGTGCTGCGACGGAGATGCCTCGCGACTATTATCCCGACAACCTTGAGGGTCGTAGCAAGGAGGACCTTAAGACCGAGTTGCACAAACTTATTAAGGTGCATACTCGTATCGAGTACGGTAGTAAGGGTACTTGGGTAGTATTTCGCGAAAGTGATATTCGCGAGGATGGTACAATATGGGATATGTATTCGAATGCTACGCGATATTTCCCTTATTCGGGTGCGCATCGCGATATGAATATCGAACACAGTGTACCCAAAAGTTGGTGGGGCGACGACTATCCTTATACGGTAGATGCCTCGTTCGACTTGCATCACCTTGTGCCTTCTGATGCCGATGCCAATTCTGCCAAGTCGAATTATGCGCTGGGTGAGGTTGATGGTACTCCTAAATTTGACAACGGGGTGTCGAAGGTGGGTAAGGCCAAGGGTTATTCGCACAATGTCTTTGAGCCGGCCGACCAATATAAAGGCGACTTTGCCCGTATGTATATGTATTTTGTAACTTGTTATCAGGATTATACTTGGGTATCGTCGGGCCCTATTATGTTTACTACGGGTGCATATCCTACGCTCAACGAATATTCGCGCAACTTGTTGCTTAAGTGGCACCGTCAGGACCCTGTAAGTATCAAGGAGATTAATCGTAATGATGCCGTATATCGCCACCAGAACAATCGTAACCCTTTTATCGACTATCCTCATTTGGCCGAGCATATATGGGGCGATCGCACCGAGTATGCTTTCAAGTTTAATGGCGATGCTGTTGCTGTGCCCAAACTCAATGTTAAGTCGGGCGATATCATATCATTGGGTAGCGAATCATTGGGTAGCAGCCACACCTTGCCGTTCACGCTCAAGGGCGAGAATATTACTACCGATATAGATGTAACGGTGGTAGATGAAGCCGGCAACTTCAGTATTGCCACTACTACACTGTCGAAGCAGGAGGTAATGTCGTCGCAAGGTGTTACTATTGCTATTGACTATCATCCTGTGGCGTATGGTACACACACTGCACAGTTGCGCTTGTCGAGTGCCGATTTTCCCGACGACGTGGTGTTGCAACTGCGTGGATTGTGTATGAACAAGACGCCTCTTATTGTCTATGTCGATAATCTCAAGTCATCTTATAAACGTACCGATGCCGATGTTACACTCGCCTTGCGCAACTGTAACGAGGCCGTTACTTGGTACATCGACGGCACTCGGATATCGGGTAACATATTCTCTCCGTCGCAACTTGCCGAGGGTATGCACACTATCGATTTCAAGACTGCCGGTATCAGTGGTCGCGTCAGAGTTTCTATAACCAAGTAAATATATTCACGATGAAAAAAGATATAAATATTCTATCATTCGCACTTACCCTCTCGCTGATATTGTTACTGTCGGCGTGTAAGCCCGAGTCGGATGGTTTCTCACTCTCTTGTGGCGATAAACTTACCATTGCCGAGGGCGCTGTTCAGACAATTCAGGTTAATGGAGGTGGCGATTTTTCTATCAAGACAAACAACAACAATGCCGTATGTGTCAAGAAAAGCAACGCCATAGAGGTGACAGGTGCCAAGGTGGGTACAACCGTGCTCACCGTAAGCGACAACGGTGGTACTCAACTATCTTGTACCATTACCGTTACCAAGAGCGATGCCCAGAAGAATTTTATTACCGATCGCACACCTCGCATCGAGAATTGGTTGCAACACACCGTATATACACAGACCACAGCCGGCCTGCAAGTTTCGCGCGAGAGGAATGTCGATGCCGACGGGTATGTAATGGAAGGCTCTACGACGTTTGGTTTCTATGAGATAGAGACGGGCAATTTCTGTCGTATCTCGGCCAAGGGCGACTTCTCGACGCGTGGTACTTATCCCGATGGCAAGGTGGCTATATGCAATGGTGGTGAAACCAATTACTATTTGTGCGACAAAATTGAGGTACAAAAAATCTACGACGGCATTGCGTGGATTGTTGTTACCTGCGATGAGTTGCCCGAAATTCGCGTTGTAACCGAAGTCTTCTAATACCCCTGCATTATGAAACAAGAAACCCGAAAAGCGTGGATTGACGCCACTCGCCCACGCACACTGCCGGCATCGGCTGCTCCTGTGGTGGCGGCTACTGCTTACGCTTGGTACGACGGTGTGCCGGTATGGGGGGCAGCCATATTATGTCTGCTCTTTGCCATATTGGCGCAGATAGCATCGAATATGGGTAACGACTATTTTGACTACAAGAAGGGAGGTGATACCGACCAACGTGTAGGCCCCCAACGTGCTGTAGTATCGGGACTCATTTCGCCCCGAGCAATGCTCATTGCCACACTTGCTGTGTTGGCAGCAGCCTGTTGCGTGGGGTTGGGCTTGGTATATTACGGAGGGTGGCAACTCATTCCCGTAGGGGCTGTAATCGCCCTATTTGCAATGGCTTACTCGGCAGGCCCCTACCCCTTGTCACGTTATGGATTGGGCGATGTTACGGTATTTATCTTCTTCGGGCTCATTGCTGTCAACTTTACCTACTATGTGCAAGCCGGTGCATTCACACTGCCTGTGTTCTTGGCGTCAATAGCGTATGGGGTATTGTCTATAAATATTTTGTTAGTCAATAACTACCGCGATATGGAGGAAGATGCAGCATCAAACAAGCGCACTACAGTTGTGTTGTTTGGTCGCCGATTTGCCTCAACGTGGTATCTGCTCAATGGCTTTGTTGCAGTGTTGTGTACCTACCCATTGTGGTGTAGAGAGTCGTTGTTAGTGTGTATTTTGCCGTGCATCTACTTGGCAATACACATATCCACCTATAAGAAACTTATCAGTTTGCAAGGTGCCGAACTCAATCCTATTTTGGGTAAGACCTCTTTCAATCTCCTCATATTCACGTTGCTTGTTTTAACGGCAATGTTTGCCAATGAGTTAATTCTCATACTAAGGCTCATTCTTTAGTATGCCCATTAGCACTTGTCGCAACAACCATTTTACCACATCAAATCAATAGGTCGTATGAAACCTTTTCTTCATCAAGTAGCCGAAACATTTTATCGCAATGAGGGCGATAATCTGCAACATATAGCGTTCGTTTTTCCCAACCGACGCAGTGGTAAGTTTTTTCAGAATTATCTTACCCAACTTGCCGGTAATAAGCCACAATTCTCTCCACGCATTATCACCATAAATTCGCTGATGACCGAGTTGGCTCGTATGCAGCCAATCGACCGTATCGATTTGATATTTACCTTATATGAGGAGTACATCAAACTGCGACAAACCAATGAGTCGTTCGACCACTTCGTTTCGTGGAGCGAGATGCTTATTGCCGACTTTGACGATGTGGATAAGTATATGGTGGATGCACGCCAACTCTTTGCCAACATCAAGGACCTTAAAGACCTCGAACAACTATATCTTGAGCCCGAGCAGATTGAGGTTATTCGACAATTCTGGACTTCCTTTTTCCTGCCCGATGCCGACAGCGAAAAGAAAGTGGAATTCAACTCTCTATGGAGTATTATGTACACCCTATATACCAACATACAGCAGCGACTCAGCAATGAGGGTGTGGGATATGAGGGTATGATATTCCGTAAGGTGGCAACGCTGGCGCAACGCGATGAATTGCCCCCCTTGGCATCGTTGCACTGCACTTCACATTGCGAAAAAATAGTATTCGTGGGCTTCAATGCTATCACCGAGGCTGAGCGCATCCTTATGCAGTACTTCCGTAAATCGGGGCAAGGCGATTTCTATTGGGACTATTATGCACCCACAATGCAGTATGACGACCTGAACAGAGCCAATTACTTTATTAAACAAAACCGAGATCAGTTTCCCTCAAAACATACCCTCGTCGGTGAGCAGGTTATCACGTCGGCTCCTCGGATGACGGTCTTGTCGGTATCATCGGGTATAGGACAGGTGAAACAAGCCGGCGAAATATTGCAAACACTTGTCAATGAAGGCACTATCAATACCGAGAATGCCATCAATACAGCCATCGTATTGCCCGATGAGGAGTTGCTTATGCCTATGATATACTCCATCCCCGAGGATATCAAGGATATAAACATTACGATGGGTTACTCGCTGCGCAATACGTCGGTAGCCTCGTTTTTCGATACGGTATTTAAGTTGCAACGACACTGCCGTTGGTCGGAAGGCCGGGCAATGTACTATCATACCGAAGTAGAGGCTATCCTCAATCATCGCATTGTACGCACGTTGGTAGATATGCGCAACATCGAAGCCATTATAGCGTCTATGAACAGTAATAATATGGCGTATGTTTCATCCGACTTCCTTACAGCCCATCGACACCCCTTCTTGCAACTTGTATTTGCCCCCATTGCTCACGATGCCGAAGCCGGTAATTATATGGAGGATATATTGCAATATCTTGTCGATGCCACTTACGATGCAAGTGCCGAGCAACAGGATGAAACGCCTATGAATATACGCAACCTCGAACACGAATATGCCTACCACTACAGCAATATGGTATCGAGGCTCAACGATGTTATTGCCTCGCACGAGGGGGTATCGATGAATACCAATACCTACTTTACGCTGTTGGGCAAACTGTCGCTCTCTATCCCCTTCGTAGGCGAGCCTTTGTCGGGATTGCAAGTAATGGGTGTATTGGAAACACGCGCACTCGACTTCGATAATATTATTATCTTGTCGATGAACGAAGGTACATTCCCCACCAAAAGCATTTCGGCAGGCTTTATCCCCTACAACTTGCGTAAGGGATTTAAAATGGCTACAACCGAGCATCAAGATAGCATCTATGCCTACTATTTCTATCGACTTATAGCGCGAGCCAAGCGAGTGTATATGTTGTACGATAGTCGTACCACAGGGTTGAAACGTGGCGAAATGAGTCGCTTTGTATATCAACTTAAGCACCATTACGCCCACCTGTTACCACAGTACAAAATTGAAGAGTATGCCGTTGCTCACGATGTATCTATTGATACTGTAACACCCATCTCTATTCCCAAGGAAGGAGGTGTAGCCCAACGCTTGCGACAATTCCTCAAGGACTCCAATTCGCCACGCCCCCTATCGGCCAGCAGCGTAAAGACTTATATCAACTGTCCGTTGCAGTTCTACCTGCAACACGTCGAGAAGATGCAGACTGACGACGAGATAAGTGAGTCGGTCGATAGCAGTGCATTTGGTAGTATATACCACAATGTGATGGCCGACATTTACGATGAAATGAAAGCCGGTAAGGAGAGTGTTACTGTCACTCGCGAAATAATTGATGAGGTGTTAAATCGCGAAGGCTACATCGAAGGCAAAATCGATGAGCACTTCAACATCATATTCCTCCGTCGCAAGAATAAAGAAAGATTCATCAAGCCTACGGGTAAGAATCAGATTGTTGCACACACCATTTATCTATACGTTGTGCGTACACTTGAGTACGATCGCGATATGTTTGCACCGTTTGTATATGAGCATTCCGAGATGCGTCTTGACGGTGACCTATTCCTACCTCTCAAGAACGGCAAAGAGGTGCGCTTCAAGGCACTTATCGACCGTGTAGATAGAGCAATGATTACTACACCCGATAAGAATAAGGAGGAACGGATACGAATAATCGACTACAAAACAGGTAAAGATGAGGTTAAATGTTCGAATCTCGAAAATATTTTCAATTCACCTCAAAGCAGCAAGTTGGGCGCAATATTTCAAGTACTCATGTATTGTAAGTTGTATCGCATCAAATATCCTGCCAATGGCAGTGACAATACTCCTTTGCAACCTCTTATCTACAAGTTGCGTACAGCCTTCTCCGATTTAGCACCTACGTTGTCGATAGAAAAAACGGGGGTGAATAATTATGATGATGTGAAAGAGGAGTACGAGGAGATGCTCAACAAATGTCTTGAGGAACTCTTTGATGAATCGATACCTTTTGTGCAGACCGATAACATTAAACACTGTGAACATTGCAACTTCAAGACCATCTGCAAGCGTCAGGTAAGTGGCTCGTAACCTCTTTTGGTAGTCGCATAATAATAGAACGAGGCTGTGTCACGACACAGCCTCGTTGCTTATATTCACACCCTGCCACTCTTACTTATTATTGAGAGTGGGGTAAGCGATGCGAGTGTGGTTGATAGTCATCAACTTCTCGATAAATGTCTCTTTGATAGTTTCTACATCTCTGAAACTCAATGGTGTTTCCTTGAGCAGACCTTCCGAAATTTGCGCATCGATAATACGGTTGACAAGTTCCGATATTGTGCGCTCGTTATACTCTTTAAGGCTGCGCGAGGCAGCCTCTACGCTATCGGCCATCATCATAATACCGGTTTCCTTGCTTTGGGGGTTGTGTCCGGGATATGTAAACAACGACTCATCGACAGGCTCGCCGGGATGCTGATTGCAATAGGTGTTGTAGAAGTATTTGGCCTTGCCGTGTCCGTGGTGCGTGGCGATAAACTCTTGCACTTGACGTGGCAATCCGGTCTTCTCGGCCATTCTTAAGCCTTCATCGACGTGCGATATAATGATGCGTGCACTTTCTTCGAGTGCCAAGTTCTTGTGAGGACTATCTGCTCCCGATTGGTTCTCGGTAAAGAACGATGGGTTGGAAAGTTTGCCTATATCGTGATACAACGCACCTGTTCGCACCAATTGGGCGTTGGCACCTACTCGATGCGCTGCTGCTGCGGCAAGGTTCGACACCTGCATAGCGTGTTGGAATGTGCCGGGAGCCTCCTCCGACAGACGTTGCAACAAGGGCGAGTTGATATCCGACAGTTCCACAAGGGTTACCGATGAGAGGAAACCAAACATTCGCTCGAAGATGTATATCAACAAATACGAGAACAACAATAGCGCACTATTGATACCTATATATATGAGCATTGTTGTTGATACATCGGCAATATTGCCCTCGGTAAAGAGTATATATCCGGCGTATGTTATGGCATACACCACAAATACTATTACCGAGCATCGGAATAGTTGTGAACGCTTCGATAAGTTGTTGAGGCTGTCGATTACTGCCATACCGGCTACCAACTGCAAGAAGAAGTATTGCATAGGCGCAGGGGCTGCAAACGAGCAGATAACAGTTGTGATAAGATGCACATACATAGCCGTGCGTGAGTCGAAGAATGTTACTACTATGATAGCAGCAATGGTTACAGGCACAAGAAATATGGCGTGAAATCCGTGTGTCGATGCAACAAAGGCTGCTGTAGAAATGAGTGTTATAAGCAGCATAAAGAGTGCCATCGCTCGGTTGTCGTTCCAATACCGTGGACGGAAAAATGCCATAAACACATACATAAACACGATGATGCAACCAAACACCACAATGCGACCTAACAGCATAAAATGCTCGTGTTGGGTATCGGTACCTTGATGCTTGGCAAGCATTATTTCGTACGACAACAGGATGCGATATGTTTCGGGGGTTACTATCTCGCCTCGGTCAATGATGCGCTCGCCGGCCTGAACCAAGCCCTCCGAGAGTGCTATGTTTTGCAGGTACTCATCGCGTATTTTGTTGGTGGTTACACTGTCATACAGTATATTGGCTACCAGATACTTGTTGAGGTTGCAACTCTGCAATATATGGCGCGAGTAGGTATCGGTAAACGTTGTCTGCATCTTTTCGTATGCCGTCTTGGGCGAGTACAACTCTTCGGTTGCCTTGTTCTTGGCTACGTTGTTCTCCAATACGCGTATCCCCGCTATCTCTTTGTTGTTCAGTGCATTGAAACTTTCGGCAGCGATAATACCACCATTATATATATCTTGCAAGGCCTTGACGTAGGCGTTGCGATGAGCAGCCTCGATAGTGGGTTGTTGATGCTCGCGTAACGCTTGGTCGAAATCGCTCACCATCTGCGACGACACCTTACGGTCGATCTTGAAAATGGGGCGAAAATCGCGCATAATGCTATCGCGCTCGGCCTGTATTTGAGCATCGTCCTTGTATATAGGGATGTCAAATGGTGCTGTCAATAAGCCATAGTTCCACGGACGACCTTCTTGAAAAACATAGTGGGTCTTGCCTTGGCGGGGGAAGAAATAAGTAAGGATGGTCACTGCAAGGATAAGCAGTGTGATGCGCACAAACCACAAACTTATTTTGTTGCTGTTCTCTTTGGGCTTATTCATAATTGTTGGTATTAAGGTGCTTATTCATTTATTCTTACGGCGTTTTTCATACCCTTTATCTTGCGCAAGTCGGTGCATAGTTTGGTTACATCCGATGTGTTGTGAACATTGATGCTCAACTTACCTATGAACACCCCTTGCTCGGCATTGATATTGAGTGAACGCATATTGACGTTATGGCCGTTTGTAACAACGTTGGTTATATCGTTGAGCATACCTTTGCGATCGATACCTCGTATCTCTATCATAACGGGGAACGACTGCTCGTTGTCGGCTTGCCACATTGTGGAAACGATGCGTGAGCCGTAACTCGATTTTATCTTCATCGCTTCGGGGCACTCCTGCTTGTGTACAATTACACTCTGTTCGCCCGGCTCCACTATGCCCAACACCTCATCGCCCGGTATGGGGTGGCAACACTCGGCTATATGGTAGTTGGGTACTCCGTTTTCATTGCGCAGAATGTAGGTCTGCTTACGGTCGATGCTCTCTTTGGGGTCGTCGGTCAGTTCGGGCAGGCTATCCTCCTTGGGGCGCGCCAATCCCAGCGTGAGGTATTGCATCAGTTTGTTGCCACTGTTCTTGTACTGCAACTGCTTACGCAAGTTGTCATCGATGGTAATACCACCACTGCCTATTTTATAGAACATAGCATCGGGAGTCTTGAAGCCCAATCGACCCAATGCACGGTTTATAATTTCGTTGCCGGGTTTCATACCACACTCGGTCAAGAAGTCGTTAAACATCTTCTCGCCAATGGCAATGATTTGTCGGCGATCCTTGCGCAAGGAGGCAGCCAATCGCGACTTGGCAACGGCTGTTGTAACGTGTTCTATCCAATCGGCTTTGGGCGATTGCGATTTCGATGTCAATATCTCCACTTGGTCACCACTGCGCAACTTTTGAGTCATTGGCACCAACTTATGATTTACCTTGGCTGCGATACAGTGAAATCCCAAGTCGCTGTGCAGTGTAAATGCGAGGTCGAGTACGGTGGCATCTTTGGGCAGGGTTATCAAGTCGCCCTTGGGGGTAAAGACAAATATCTCGTTGCTGTATAGATTCATCTTAATGTTCGACAGCATATCCATCGCATCGGGCGATGGGTTGTCGAGCGCATTCTTGATGTTCTCTATCCATACATTCAGTTCGCTATCCTCCGAGTGGTCGCCCGTCTTGTACTTCCAGTGCGCTGCAAGACCTCGCTCGGCTATTTCATCCATCCTCTGCGAGCGTATCTGCACCTCTATCCAATTGCCGTCGGGACCCATTACCGTAACGTGCAACGCTTTATATCCGTTGGGCTTGGGGGTAGCCAGCCAGTTGCGAGTACGCTCGGGGTGTGGATGATATATCTGCGTTATGATGTTGTATATAGCCCAGCACATATCGGCCTCATCGTTACCCTCGGGACACTCAAAGACAATGCGTACGGCAAACAAGTCGTACACCTCTTCAAAGTTGATGTGCTTGGCTTGCATCTTCTTCCATATCGAATATACCGACTTGACGCGCGCCTTCATCGTATAGACAAAGCCACGCTCTTTCAATCGTTTCTCAATGGGGCCGGCAAAGTGGGCATACATTTCGTGCCTATTGCTCTCGCTGTCGGCTATTTGGCGTTTAATCTTTTCGTATGATTCGGGATGCTCAAACTTGAAACTCAAGTCCTCCAATTCCGACTTGATGGCATACAATCCAAGTCGGTGAGCCAACGGAGCGTATATGTATATCGTTTCGCCGGCTATCTTATACTGCTTGGCAGTTGACATAGAGTCCAACGTGCGCATATTGTGCAGACGGTCGGCAATCTTAATGATTATCACGCGAATATCTTCGGACATCGTAAGCAGCAACTTACGGAAATTCTCCGTCTGTAGCGAAATATGGTCGGCAACTATACCACCCGATATCTTGGTTAAACCCTCAACGATTGATGCTATCTTTGCGCCAAAGAGGTTTTCAATATCCTCTACAGTATAGTCGGTATCTTCCACCACATCGTGAAGCAATGCCGCGCATATCGATGTAGAGCCCAATCCTATCTCTTGGCTCACGATGCGTGCTACTGCAATGGGGTGCATAATGTAAGGCTCGCCCGAGCGACGGCGCACACCCTTATGAGCCTCGCGCGCAAAGTTGAAGGCTCGTTTTATGATATCTATCTTTTTGCGATGATTTGATCGTAGATAACCTTCCAATAAATCTTGAAAAGCCTCATCGACACACCTTTCATCGTCTATTTTATGACTGTTCAGTTCTTCCATTTGAAACTATAACTATATAGTTTGAAGAGCAAAGATAATGCAAATCGAGTGGAGAACAAAATAAATTTATTTATTTTTTATCCCGAGCGCAGCATATCTTATCAAAAGATAATGCAAGAAGGCAGGAGAACAAAATAAAACTATTTATTCTTCTTTCGGGGAGTTCCCTTTTTCTTGAACGCTTCGCCTTGAGTTTTGGTTGACTTATATCCGGCTCGCCTGTTGGGTTCTTGCTGTGGAGTAAAGTTTTGAATGGGCTTAAACGGTCGGTCGCCGTAGAGTTGTCGTATCAAGTCAGCACGATGCATACGATTGAGCGAGTTTCTTATATCCTCCTCATTCTCACGCTTATACCAGAAGAAGTATTTGCGTTGACCCAATTTCTGCTCGGCACTGCGCGCCGTAAAAACCTTCTCGCCCGTATAAGGGTCGATGCCCGTATAGTACATCTCGGTGGCGAGTGTCATAGGAGTAGGCGTAAAGTCCTGTACTTGCTCAAGGTGGAAGTTCAGATACTTGGTCGTAACAGCCAACTCGGCCATAGCCTCCTCGCTGCAACCCGGGTGGCTCGATATGAAGTAAGGGATAAGTTGCTGACGCAGTCCCTCGCGCTTGTTAACCTTGTCGAACAGCGACTTGAAACTGTGAAACAATGCAAACGAAGGCTTGCGCATATAACGCAACACTGTGTCGGAAGTATGTTCGGGAGCAACCTTCAATCGGCCCGAAACGTGGTGCGCTATCAGTTCCTCGGCATAGAGTCGGCCACTGTCGGCAATATCGGTATTGCGATGTCGATGCAACACAAGGTCATAGCGCACACCACTGCCCACATTCGATTTCTTCACAGCGGGCAATGCATCGACCTGCCTATAGAGGTCGAGCAACGGACGGTGGTCGGTAACAAGATTGGGGCAGACAGCCGGAAACAAGCACGACGCTCTACGGCATCGCTTGCACGCCTCGCCATTCTCGCCACGCATCATATACATATTGGCCGATGGGCCGCCAAGGTCGCTGATATACCCCTTGAAGTCGGGCATCTCGGTAACAGCCTTTACCTCACGCATAATAGATTGAGTAGAACGCGAAGATATAAACTTGCCTTGGTGTGCCGATATGGTGCAGAAAGCACAACCACCAAAGCACCCACGGTGCAAGCACACCGAGTGGCGTATCATTTCGTAAGCAGGGATAGTCTTACCCTTATATCGAGGGTGAGGCAGTCGAGTAAACGGCAAGTCAAACGTAGCATCCACCTCCTCCGTAGTCATAGGAGGGTATGGAGGATTGATATGTACCGCCACATTGCCACAACGTTGCCACAAATGTCGGGCGCGCAAGGCATTCGACTCCTCCTCAACTATCCTGAAGTTGGCAGCCTGTACACGCTTATCGCGCAAGCACTCCTCGTGAGCAGCCAGCACAACATCTGTGTCGCCTTCGGTAGGAATAGCATCGGCAGGCTCCAAAACAACCGTTTGAGGAATGTCGTGCAACGAGGCAACCGATTCGCCCTCGGCAAGACGGCGAGCAATCTCGCGTATAGGACGTTCGCCCATACCATACACCAGCAAGTCGGCTCCACACTCCGTAAGAATCGAAGGGCACAACCTATCCTGCCAATAATCATAATGAGTGACACGTCGCAGAGAAGCCTCGATACCACCCACAACAACCGGCACATCGCCAAACAACTCCTTCAGAATCTTGCTGTAAACAATCGTAGGATAATCGGGTCGCATACCATAGCGACCATCGGGCGTGTAAGCATCATCGCTGCGCAGACGCTTGTTGGCTGTGTAATGATTCACCATCGAGTCCATCGCACCGGCCGATACGGCAAAGAACAATCGAGGACGACCCAACTTGCGAAAGTCGCGCAGGTCATCACGCCAATTGGGTTGAGGAACAATAGCCACACGATAGCCCTCAGCCTCCAGCACGCGACCTATTACAGCCGCGCCAAACGAAGGATGATCGACATACGCGTCACCCGAGAAGAAAACAACATCAACCTCATCCCATCCACGCGCCTCCATCTCCTTACGCGACGTAGGCAACCAATCTTCAATGCGATACTCCTGCATAACGAATTTCTTTTGTTGCAAAGATAGCGATAAGCGAGAGGAGAACAAAATAAGTTTACTTATTTTTTATCCCGAGCGCAACCGAGGTGGGCAAATGGCGATAAGGAGAGTAAGTGGCAATAGATATATAAATTTGTCGCGCATAGCAGTAGTTTACAATATTAATTATCAATTATTTACCATTATACATATTGCATTATTACTATAAAATAATGATTATTAAGGCTTGTAAGGGAGTAAAAAAATCACTAATTTTGCAGCCGATAAGAACGAAAAGTTCAGTACAGAAAAATGAAACAAGCAATATCCAAACTACACTCTCTCAACCTACTATCGGGTAATATCTTACCCAAGCATTGTTGTATGGAAAAGTGGAAGAGTACGGGACATCTTAAAGGCTAACAGAGGGTAATATAGGTCATACCCTCCAACGTTTCATTTCGTCAATTTCAATAAATTCTATAATCTTTATTTTTTATGAACAATTTAAGATTGCTCATAGTGTTACTGTGTGTAATGCTATGCGCCGAAAGTGCCTTGCCACAGGATATGGCAACAGCCGAAACTACACCCGATACTGCGTGTAGCGACAGCATACTCACTGTCGAGGAGATGTTTCGACTTGCCGATGCCAACAGCAAGCAATTGCGCCCACTATTGAGTAGTGTGCAAGAGGCCGAAGCCGGTGTGAGTGTGGCAAAATCGAACAGATTGCCCGACCTGAATGCCAGCCTTTCGGCGAGTTATTTGGGCGATGGTTTTATTACCAATCGCGATTTTACAAACTTCGAGAAGGCTCCTATGCCCCACTTTGGCAACAACTTTGCATTGGAAGCCAATCAGGTAATCTTTGCCGGAGGTGCTATCAAGCACGGTATAGGAATGGCTCAACTGCAACACGATATGGCGCGATTGCAGTTGGAGGACAAGCGTAATGCCTTGCACTTTATGCTTATAGGTTACTATCTCGACCTGTACAAATGCCGTAATATGAGGCTTGTGCTTGAGGAGAATATCGGTCAAACGCGCGAGGTAATAAAGGAAATGAAGGCGCGCGAGAATGAGGGTATCGTGCTACGAAACGATATTACTCGCTACGAATTGTTGTTGGCCAATCTTGAGTTGAATCTCACGCAAATCGACAACACGCTGTCGATACTGAACAGAAACCTGACTACATCGCTGGGGCTGTCGGATGACTATACCATTATCCCCGACTCTACAATCTTGCAACTTACCATTCCTACATCCGACTACAACTATTGGTTGGACAATGCCAAGAGCAACTCATCGGTGCTGAAGATGGCCGAAACAGGGGTAAAGATGAGCCGGAAGAATGAGTCGATTATCAAAGCCGAGCGATTGCCTCACATAGCACTATTTGCCGGTTACAAGATGGACGGCCCTATCACCATCGAGGTACCCCCTATCGACAAGAACTTCAACTATTGGTATGTAGGCGTAGGTATCAACTACAACATATCATCGTTGTTCAAGACCAACAAAAAATTGAGTCGCAACCGAGCAACCACCCACAAGGCTATGGAGGAGTATGATGCCACCGAGGAGCAAATCGCCCTTGCCATCAATGCCGACTATACACGATACCTTGAGTCGTTGGAAGAGTTTAAGACACAACAAAAGAGTGTAGAACTTGCTCAACAAAATTACGACGTTACATCCAATCGCTATCGCAACGATATGGCACTCATTACCGATATGCTCGATGCCTCTAATGCCAAGTTGGATGCCGAGCAAAAGTTGGTCAATGCACAAATCAATATTATTTACTATTACTATAAACTACTATACATAACAGGCGTATTATGAAAAAAAGAGTCAAAAAAATCTTATCGGGAGTATTGGTAATCATTGTATTATTGGTAGGCGTTACTTGGGTTGCATCCAAGTTTATCCACTTGGGCAACGTTGAATATACCGACAACGCACAAGTCAACCAGCATATTGTTCCCGTAAACAGCCGTGTACCGGGCTTTATCAAGGAGATACGATTTGAAGAATATACCCACGTCAAGAAGGGCGATACACTTGTCATCATAGAGGATAGCGAGTTTCGTTTGCACCTTGCCCAAGCCAAGGCCGACTATGCCAACGCCCTCGCCGGCAAGAACGTAACGGGTAGCTCCATATCGACCATCAGCAACAATATTGCTGTAAACGAGGCTACCATCGAGGAGGCTCGTATTGTAATGGAGAATGCCGAGAAGGACTTTCATCGCTACGAAAACCTATTGGCGCAGAACGCTGTAACACGCCAACAATATGACGGTGTAAAGACCAACTATGAGGCGATGAAGGCCAAGTACGAAACACTGAAACGCCAACGCCAATCGACAGCCCTTGCCCGTGAGGAGTTGTCGCAACGCCTCACACAAAACAATGCCGGAATAGAACTTGCTCAGGCAGCACTCGACCTTGCCGAACTCAATCTCTCATATACTATCATCACAGCACCTTGCGACGGATATACCTCGCACAAGAACATACAAGTAGGTCAACTTGTACAACCCGGACAGACAATGGTAGAGGTTGTAGATGAAAGCGAAGTGTGGGTAATAGCCAACTACAAGGAGACCCAAACAGCCAACATCGAGGAGGGTATGGATGTAGAGATAAGTGTCGATGCCGTACCCGGAGTGACCTTCAAAGGTAAGGTAAAATCATTGTCGGCATCGACCGGAGCGAGTGTATCGTTGTTGCCTCAAGACAACTCGGCCGGCAACTTTGTAAAGATAGAACAGCGTGTGCCTGTGCGCATAGAATTTACCGAAGATAACAAGGTAGAAGATATGAAACGCTTGCGTGCCGGACTGAATGTAGAATGTGAAGTTAACTACTGATGGGAGCACCATTGATACCCAAGGGAATGTTTGACATTCCCGACGTAAGAGGTTTTGTACCACGGCGGCTGAAGCCTTGGATATTCATTGCCTTTGTGCTGATATTTCAGTTATCGGGAGGCGTATATCTGGCAGCAGCGACCAATATGGTAGGCTCAACGGCACTGATGCACGAGGATATTATGATGGCCGGATATGCCTCGCTGGTAGGTATGTCGCTCAACTTTGCCGTAATGTTCAGGCTCAAGTTTCGCTTTTCACTGCGAACAAGCCTCAAGACGTGCAGTATAGCCCTTATCATCTGCAACCTGATATGCTTGCACACAACCAATGTGCCATTGCTTGTGGCTACTTGCTTTGTGGCAGGATGGTTCAGGATGTGGGGAACATTTGCCTGCAACACCACGATACAACTGTGGATAACCCCCAAGCGCGATATGGCAGAGTGGTTTTGCTTTATCTACCTGATTGTGCAGGGCAGTATGCAACTCGATGGAATTGTGGCTGTATATACCACCTTCTGGACATCTTGGCGATATATGCACTGGCTTGTCATAGGCCTGCTGAGTTGTATATTCCTGCTCACCACACTGCTCATACGCCACCATCGCAGTATGCCCAAGTTGCCACTATTCGGCATCGATTGGCTCGGCTCGGCACTGTGGGGAGGTGTGATGTTGTGTATCGTGTTCATTTGCCTCTATGGCGACCATTACGATTGGTGGTACTCGGTGCATATACGCACAGCCACACTCTTTGCCATAATAGGAATAGCAATCAATGTGTGGCGAATGAAGTTGCTGCGACACCCCTACATAGCCCCTATCGTGTGGAAGAACAGGATAATAATAAAGACAACAATACTGTATCTTCTCATCGATTTTCTTGTATCGACCGAGCACGTATTTGAACACGCATTCAGCGAGGCTATATTGGGATACGACTCGTTAAATGCCATTTCGCTCAATTGGTTTACCTTTGCCGGTGTGATATTCAGTTGTGCGTTCTGCTACATCTTCTTTGCCAAGCGCAGGTGGAGTTACAGAAGAATGACCGTAATGGGCTTTACGTTTGCAGCCATCTACTTGGCATACTTCTACTTTTTCATCGACTACAACTTGAGCAAAGAGATGCTCATCATACCACTATTCTGCCGAGGCGTGGCTGTTGTAACTTGCTCGATATGCTTCCTGACGGCTATATCGCAAGCAGGACTCCCCTTCCCCAACTTTGCACAAGCACTTACGATAAACGGATTTGCAAGTGCCGTATTGGGTAGTACCATAGGGCCGGCTGTATTGGGCGAGATATTTGAACACACGATAGCCAAGAATGCGATGCTGATAGGTAGCAAGATGACTGCCGTTAACCCCGATATAGCACACATAGGTATAGGACAACTATACGGAATGGTGCAACAGCACGCAATGATAGTGTCGATGAAAGAGGTGTTTGGTTGGTTGCTGATGATAGCAATTATAATGGTAGTAATGCTGTTGGCAGTGGCAACCGATACGATACGTCCCTCGGCTATACATCCCAAGTGGAGCACCATTCGCAAGGGATTCAAGAACAGCCTGAAGATATATCGTCGCCTGCCCATACCCTTTGTACACAAGAGGTGGGAGGCTACACAAGGCGATGAGTAAGTGAGATACTACATAAACACACAGCGCATAGCGTAAGGGCTATGCGCTATGTGTTTCTTATTACAATCATTATTATCGTACATAGTGGGGCATCTCGGCAGGGACAATCATAGAGATTTCCACAAGGCCTTTTACCACACCGTTTTCGCGCCACGCTGTCTGATATATCACTTTGTGAAGCCCCTCCTTCTCGATGGTGTAGGCATTGGAGCCACCGGTAGCGAGCAGGTTGCGAATCTTCTCTTGCGAGGCAGGGCTGTGGCAATCGAACATATTCTTACCAATAAGGTCGCCGTGACGTGCAAATGTTTGGCGAGCCTTCTCGTTCATATACAATATGATGCCTTCGGTATCGCATACCGTTACGGCACAGTTCATTTCATCACTCCAAGGGTACATAGTATTACTTAATTTAGGTGTTAGAAAAAGAGCCTGCTCGTATATTACCAACAGGCTCACTTATTTACATTCGTTTACTTCAATGCATCGATGTTTTGTTGATTGAGCAGTTGCTTGCCTTCGGGGGTGTATAGGTATTCGATACGCTCGGCGTAGGCTTTTTCAATCTTACCACGCACCATTTTCATCGTGCTGTTTATCATCTGATTTTGCTCGGTAAACGGCTCGGCAAGGATGGCCAAACCGGTGGGCAACCAACGGTCGGGGAACATAGCCTCGAGGTCGCCACCCTTCTTAAATCGGGCTACCGAGGCATCAATGAGTTTAAGGGCAGCCTTGCGACCCTCCTCGGTGTCAAGACCCAGACCTTGCTCCTTGAGTGTAGCGCGCAAACGCTCCTTGTTGGGCACGATAAGTGCTGTCGTATAGGGCGATTGGTTGTTGTAGAGCATCACTTGGTCGATATACTCGGACAACTCCACCAACGACTCTTCGATACCCTCGGGGCTATATTTCTCGCCGTCGCTCGATATGAGCAGACTCTTGAAACGACCCTTGACATAGAGCAAACCTTCGGCAGTCATATAACCGAGGTCACCTGTATATAGGTATCCGTCGCGTACGGTTTCGGCAGTAGATTCGGGATTTTTCCAATATCCGGCCATCACGTTCTCGCCTTTGACAACGATTTCGCCCATCTCGCCAAGAGGTAACTCCTTGCCCTCGCTGTCGCATATCTTCAACTCGATGGGTTTTACCAACTTACCACTCGATCCGAAGCGATACTTTTCGGGGCCGTTTGACGATATTACCGGCGTAGCCTCCGACAAGCCGTAGCCTTGATACATAGGCATACCCACGCCTACATAGAACTTTTGCAAGTCCTTATCGAGCAATGCGCCACCACCGATGAAGAAACGCAACTCGCCACCAAAGTTTTCACGCACTTTCGAGAAAATAATTTTGTCGAAGAGCGCCACAATGGGTTTGAGAATAATGCGCCAACCTTTGGGGTCGAGGTTGCTATCGCCATAGTAGAGTTGCTTGGTTTTCAGTCCAAGGTTAAAGAGTTTCTCGGTAGTAGCACCCTTGGCACGGATAGCGCCTTCGATGTTTTTCTTGAAGGTTTTGGCCAAAGCCGGTACGCTCAATATGAAATGAGGGCGTACCTCCTTGATGTTCTTGGGGATGTTCTTGAGAGTTTCGAGTGCGTTGCGACCTACTTGCACAGTGGCAACCGTAGCACCACGCGACATCATAATGTAGAAACCTACAACGTGCGCAAAGCAGTGGTCGAGAGGCAGGATGATAAGTGTGCGCCACGTTTGGTCTATCGCCACCAATGTGAGTGCTTGCTCCACGTTGGCTGTATAGTTGCGATGTGTCAGCACCACGCCCTTGGGGTCGGCTGTAGTACCACTTGTGTAGGTGATAGTGGCATAATCGTCGTTTTGGATAGAGCGACCTACAGCAAGAAACTCGTCGAGCGAATGCGATGCAAGAAATTCATCGCCCATCTTTTGCAATTCGGCGAGCGACATTTCACGCTCTTGATACTCTTTAACGTCATCAAAAACGATAATCTTTTTCACCTCGGGCAACTTGTCTTTGATAAGGCGTATCTTCTTGAGTTGTTGTGCCGATACCATTATATACTGCACATCACCGTGTATAAGACGGAAGAGCAGGTCGTTACTCTCCTCAAGTTTTATAGAGAGAGGCACATTGACAGCACCGGCATAGAACATAGCCAACTCGCCAATAATCCACATATTGCGGCCTTCGCTGAGCAATGCCATAGTATCGCCCTTCTTCACGCCGAGTGCTTGCAATCCGGCACCTATGCGATATACTTGTTCCTTTACTTGTGTATAAGTTGTTGGTTCAAACACCTTGTCGGTTTTCTCCAATAAGAAAGTATTATTGGGATACTGTTGTACCGACTGTTCAAAGAGATCGACTAATGTTTTCTTCATTGTGTATTATTTAATTTACTACTTATATATTCACTCCAAACGACCTATCAATCATTCTTGTGATGCGATATGCGGTCTATTATCACAGCAATAGCACCGTCGCCTGTTACATTACAAGCCGTACCGAAACTATCCATTGCTATATATAGGGCTATCATCAAGGCCTGCTCCATCTCACCAAATCCGAGGAAACCCTCCAGCACGCCGAGGGCAGCCATAATAGCACCACCGGGCACACCCGGGGCAGCCACCATAGTGATACCCAGCATACATATAAATCCTGCATAACTGCCAAAGTCGATACCCATACCGTTCATAAGCAACACAGCCATCGAACAAGCCACAATCTTCATCGTACTACCCGATAGGTGTATTGTGGCACACAGGGGAATGACAAACGTGGCAATATTGGGAGTAACACCGTTCTTGATAGCCTGTTGCAAGGTTACGGGTATTGTTGCAGCCGATGATTGCGTACCCAATGCAGTAAAGTATGCCGGCAACATATTGCGCAACAACCTAAAGGGATTTTTGCGACTTGCCACACCGGCTATGACAAACTGCAAGATGAGCAACAAAACGTGCAGGATAAATATTACAATGATAATCTTGAGGAACACCGACATTACCGATACCACTTGTCCTGTAACGGTCATATTGAGGAAAATACCAAATATGTGCAACGGCAACAGGGGTACTATCACCTTGGTAATAATGAGTGTAACAATATCGCGAAAGTCCTCGGTGGCACGCTTGAGCGTTTCGCCCTCGATAACCGACAGCCCCAATCCCACGCTGAACGCCAACAACAGTGCAGTCATAATATCCATCAAAGGAGGCATTGCAACCGTAAAATAGGGCTTTAGTGCCTCGTTGGCTTCGCTAATAGCCCCCACTCCCTGTCCACTGTTTATCATAGAGGGGAATATGGGATCGCATACAAAGAATGTGAAGAAACCCGAGAATAGCGTAAAGACGTATGCCATAACAGCAGTGAGCAACAGCATACGACCGGCACCCTTACCCAAGTCGGCAATGGCAGGAATGATAAGCCCCACGATAATGAGAGGAATGGCAAAAGCAAGGAAGTTGCCAAATATAGAGTTGAATGTAACAAAAATGCGAGCAATCGCTTCGGGCAAGAATTGACCCATTAAGATACCCAAAGCAACGGCAATGAGAACTTGTACGAGTAATGTAGGTTTCTTAAACTTCATAGTATCGAATTTTAGTGTGACAAAGTTACATATTATTTGTTGTAATTTTGTAAGTTTGCAATGGAATTTAGCGATTGTAGGCAGTATTGACCGAAAACATAACATTTTATCGCAAACAATTAATAAAATAGGATATGAAACGAAAATTAGGTACACAGATATTGTCGCTCTTGGCACTTGTAATGTTGTTCTACCTGCTCATAATGGTTGCAATGGTAATATTCCAGATGAAAGGCGTAGAACAATGGCGAATGTTGATGGCAATGAGTGCGTTGCAAAACATAGGTATGTTTATCATACCGGCAGTAATCGTGGCACGCATATTCAACGCCGGCAAGGCTATGCGTGTAATGCAAATAAACCGTTGCCCCAATGTGATGCAGATTGCTATGGTACTGCTCATATACGTTGCATCGGCACCTATGATGAACGGTATAGTATTGTGGAACGAGGGTTGGCAACTACCCGAATGGCTGTCGTGGCTGCGCGATATGGAGGATGCCGCGATGGCAGCCACCGAGCAGATGTTGTCGCTTACATCTGTAGGTCGCCTCGTTGTTGCCATATTGTTGGTGGGTGTGCTGACGGGTATAGGCGAGGAGTTCTTCTTCAGAGGGTCACTGCAACGCCTGCTACTTGAGCAAAATATGAACCGACACGCAGCGATATGGATAACAGCCTTTATATTCAGCGTCGTACATATGCAGGCCTTTGGCGTTGTGCCTCGTATGCTATTGGGTGCATACTTCGGATACTTGGCCGTGTGGAGTGGCAGCCTGTGGCTACCCATATTGGCTCACGCCCTGAACAACAGCGTCGCTGTCGCAGCCTACTACGACAAGAGTATAGAGACAATGCCGTGGATAGGTACAGAGCCTACAACACTAACATTTGTCATCAGCAGCGTAACAACAGCCGTGTTGATATTTGTCTTTGCCAAGTTCTTACGCAAGGCATAGAAAGAGGAAAACTATATAAAAAGCCCCCACTCTACTACGATGTAAAGTGAGGACTTTGCGTTATAGGACAGCAGCGACAGATGGCGTGCTGTTCTTTTTTTTACTTCAATTCTACTACAAGATAGCGTGATGTAGCCCAGAACTTGTCGGGGTCGAGGATGTTGAGGGTAGAGAATCCTTCGCCATCTTTTACAATCTCATAACTGCCTACAGGGTGCGATGTGCATACTTTAACTTTCTTGCTTTCGAGGAAAATCGATTGCAGCGCACGCTTGTCGGCCTTGGTAAAGAAGTCTTTGTTGAAATCGCCTTTCATTACCTCGCTCTTGCTGAACAGCCCACCTTTGGTAAGGATATTGTTCTCGCGTAAAGCATCGGTATAGGCATATACATAATAGACTTCGTTGAGGGCAGCATCTTGCGATGCAATGACATTCTCTTGCTTGGCACGAATATCAGACAAGTCGGCAACTTGAGTCGAGAGGTTACTTACAGCAGCATCCAACTCGGCAATGCGCACATCGCGACGGGCAAGAGATTCTTGCAATCCTACGATGAGTGAATCCTTCTCGGCAATTTGAGTCTTGAGTTGCTCAATGGCTTTTTTCAACGCCGAAGAGTTGGCATAACTCGAATTGAGCTTCTTCTCCAACTCGGCAATGCGCTCGCGATTGCGTTGTAAAGTATTCGACATCAACTCTATATCGGCCTTGATGCGACTTTGTGTCGATGCAGTGATGTCGCCTGTGTCGTTGCGTTGTTCTACAACAAAGTTTTCGGCGGATTTGATGGCCTGCATATCGGCATCAATCTCGGTCATATAACTTACTATCTCTTCGTAGTAATTGCGTATCTCGGCGTTGGCTTGGCGCAACGAGTCGTTCTCTTGTTGCAATGTACTACCACCGTTCGATGCATTACCTCCACAAGCAGCAAGTGCGAGCAGTGCAGGTATGACTAAAAAAAGACTCTTTTTCATACGTTTGTTTATTAATGGATTAATCGATAATTTCTTTATTCTCTTTTTTATGGGCATATTTATCTTTCTTCATACGAGGCTGTTCGGGCGCACCGGCAACAACTATAACAATCTCGCCCTTGGGCTCGTTCTCAGTGTAATGTTGCGCCAATTGCGCGAGTGTGCCTCGTTGGGTATCGGCGTGCAACTTCGATATCTCACGACACACGGCGGCTTCGCGTTCCTCTCCCATCACCTCGGCGAGTTGCGAGAGGGTCTTGACAAGTCGATAGGGCGACTCATAGATAATCATCGTACGCTCCTCGGCGGCAAGTGCATCAAGTCGTGTGTTACGGCCTTTCTTTTGTGGCAAGAAGCCCTCAAAGCAGAACTTCTCGTTGGGTAATCCCGACATAACCAATGCCGGAACAAAGGCTGTAGCACCGGGCAGACACTCGACCTCGACACCTGCACGACAACAAGCGCGCACAAGCAGAAAACCGGGATCGGAAATTGCGGGAGTGCCGGCATCGGTAATGAGTGCTATCGTTTCGCCGGCTTGCAGGCGTGCTACTACGGCATCGGCAGTGCTGTGTTCGTTGAATTTATGATGCGACTGCAACCGAGCCTGTATGTCGTAATGCTTGAGCAGGATGCCACTTGTGCGCGTATCTTCGGCCAAAATGGTGTCCACCTCGCGTAAGATGCGTAAGGCTCGCAATGTTATGTCCTCAAGATTGCCTACCGGTGTAGGTACTAAATATAGTTTACCCATACTCTTATTGTTTGAAATGTCGCTCGACAAGTGAAAGGAACTCTTGCACTACAGGCTCATCGGTACTCCACCCCAAGTCTTGCAAGAGGTATTCTCGTGCTTCGGCAAGGTCGTTCATAGTGTCAAGCAGATTGAGGGTGTTATTCATATTTATGTCGCTGTTGCCAAACAACTCACGACGGAAACGGAAACGGTCGTTGAGACTGAGTGCTTTGCGCAACTCCTTGGCTTGGCGAACGCTCATCATCTCGCCCACCGTAACGGGAGTTTCGACATCGAAGGGCTCGCCTCGATTGTATAGGTCTTGCTCCTCATCATCCTCTGCATAGTCTTGAGGCTCGACATCGACCGGCTCATCCTCCTCTGCTTCATCATCATCGGGCACAAAGCCATAGTCGGAGTCAACCTCATCGACAACTTCATCGACAAAGAAATCGACGGCATTATCCTCGACAAACTCCTCTACCTCAACAGGCTCCGACTCGCTTATCTCGATAAAGTCATCAGCCACATTATCTTCTTGAGCGAAGGGTTGTTCGGGTTGCTCCACCTCTATAGTTGCAGGCTCATCCCCGACAACTATTGTCGGCTGTTCTATTTCCACTACTACCTCGCTTGGGGGTGTGGACGATACCTCGTAACTATCCTCGACAAAGGGGGCGATGTATTCATCATCGTCTTCATCGACATCATCGGCACCCTCACTCTCGACCTCATTTTCAGCCTCAACAAACGGTTCTTCCTCTTGGGGTTGCTCGGGCATAGGCTCAAGTGCAAAGTCGATGGAGTGGCTTACCTCATCCTCGGCAGGGAGTTCTTCGGGTTGAGCATCCTCGGCAGCCTCCTCCTCGGTACAACCATCGAGCCACAGAGCATACTCCTCGGGGAGTTCTACCTGTGCCGGTGCTGCATCATTGCGCCACTGCTCGACCAACGATGTTATCTTCTGCGACTTCTCTATGGCGAGTTTATACAGCACGTCGGGCGACTTATCGCCACCACGCTCAATAACGATGAGCAGGTCACGCAACTGTGATAATTGCTCGGCTATGTATTTTGTATCGTTCATCTCTCTTATAGAATTGGTATAATCACATTACAAAAATAACTAATCTTAAAATATTTCTAACGCAATAGTGCCTCTTTTTTTTGCTTTATAGCACTATTTCTTTGCAGCCCACAGGTCACGCAGCAATTTTTCATATCTACGCCTTACCTCCGAGGCCTTACAAGTGTGATTGTTACTCATCAGCACAACTGCATAAGTCTTATTGCGATAGGTATAATATCCGGCATAACATAGCACACCACCCATACTGCCACTCTTTACGCGCAACACGCCGGGGAGAGGATTCTTGGCAAAGAAGGAACGTACCGACCCCTCTCGACCGGCTCGTGGAAAGAGGTTGACAAAATCCTGCCCCAATCGGCTATCGTGGTACGCCTCGACCAATAGGGATGCCATAAAACGAGGTGTCATAAGATTCTTTCGCGACAAGCCCGAGCCGTCATACAACTTCAGACCATTTACATCAAGCCCTCTATCGCGCCACATTGCGCACATTGTTTGCAACGATTGTTCGCTGCGAGCCACGCTATCTTGCGAAAGACCTATGTATGCCAACATAGCCTCGGCATAGAGATTGTTGCTACGATGCATCATATAGCGCAACATCGGATACAAGGGCAATGAAGCGTGCGTATATAGGTGTGTGTGCCACACCGGCACAGCCCTACCCTTATCGATGCAATCGCGATGGGTAACAGCCTGCCCACTCACGGCTATATCGGCAGCAAGTAAAGCATTGCGCAAGTCGTAGGCCAAGAGTGCGGGTGGGTCGGGCACTGCACACTTCAACTCAAAGGAGTCGCGCATTTGTGGTACCGTACCCCACAAGTAACAATCATCGGCATAAGGCATCGATTGCACCAACGAGGTATCGTCGGTATCGACCGTCAGATAGTTGTGATGCTCTATAGGATAGATATAGTCCGACTCTCCTATTATGTGGGGTCGGCTGCCTACAGCACCGGTACGAAGATATAACTTATACTCGTTGCCACAATAGTTCAATCCATAGCAACTTGCGCCATAGGCGTGTCCCACATCCTCAAGCATCCAACTGCCATTGATGTCCATTGCACATATCGAGGCATCAACTATAATATCGCCCTCGACACGCTTTATACCGGCACGCTCGACAGCAGCCACCATAGCATCGAGCAAGGCAGTGCGCGACTGTTGCATCTTGTCGTGCGCCAATGCCGGGTCGGCAGCACCACGCACAATGATGTTACCTTGCAGCACACTGTCCGAGCGAGTGCCGTCATACCCCATCGTAGTGTACCAACGAGTCGTGTCGGGATAACATTCGAGTATCGTTGCAGCAGTAAGCACCTTGACAACAGATGCCGGCGAGAGAGCCTTATCGGCTTGATAGGAAGCAACAACCTCGCGTGTATCGACATCGACAATATGTACACCTACCGAGGCGTGTCGCATCGTGCTACCCGTCAGTAACGTACCGGCCACATCGATGGCGCGCACCGATGTGACAAGGCAACACAACAAGAATATGTGCAACAACCTATTCATTGAGGCTTATTTTTTTTGCAACAAGAGGTTGTGCCAAAATACATTAAAATCTGACACAACCTCTTGCGATAGAATGACTTTATCGTTATGCTTTTACCTCGGCAGGCTCGGGAGAGATAAGTTTGTAACCCTTACCGTGGATGTTGATAATCTCGATTGAGGGATCATCCTTCAAGTGCTTACGCAACTTGGTGATATATACGTCCATACTACGCGCGTTGAAGTAGTTGTCATCAATCCAGATGGTTTTGAGCGCATAGTTACGCTCCAATATCTCATTGATATGAGCGCAGAGGAGGCTCAAGAGTTCCGACTCCTTGGTAGTGAGTTTGGTAGTCTTATCGCCGATGGCAAGCACTTGTTTCTGTGTATCGAATGTAAATTGACCGATGCGATAGAAAGTAACTTCTTTGCCTTTTTTACCCTTTACACGACGCAAGATAGCCTCGATACGGAATACGAGTTCTTCCATAGAGAAGGGTTTGGTGATATAGTCGTCGGCACCAATCTTGAAGCCTTCCAAAATATCTTCTTTCAACGACTTGGCAGTGAGGAAAATGATGGGAACATCGGCATTCATAGCACGAATCTCTTGTGCCAATGTAAAACCATCTTTTTTAGGCATCATCACGTCCAAAACACATAAGTCATAATTTCCTTTCAAAAAGGCTTTATAGCCAGCCTCACCGTCCGAGAACAAGTCGGCATCATAATCCTTGGCTTGCAAATATTCACGAAGCAACATACCGAGATTTTCGTCGTCTTCGCAAAGCAAAATACGCAATTTTTCGTCCATAGTTTTAATCTTTTATTAATGGTAATGTTATTATAAATGTCGAGCCGGAGTTCAATTCGCTTTCGGCACGGATATCGCCTTTGTGGTCTTTTATAATCTTGTAAACATAAGCAAGACCCAAACCAAAGCCCTTGACATCGTGGCGATTGCCGGTAGAAACGCGGTAGAACTTATCGAATATTTTTTTCAAATCATCTTTCTTTATACCTATACCATTGTCGCTGATTGAAATTTCGACCTTATCATCGGCAATAATACGGGTGCTGATAAAGAGTGACAAGGGTACTTCTTCACGTCGGTACTTGACGGCATTGTCGAGCAAGTTGAAGATAACGTTTGTAAAGTGCATCTCATCGACGGCAACAATCATATCCTCGGCAGGGAGGTCGGCATCGATTGTACCACCAAACTTTTCGACCTTAATCTTGAAGGTACTCATCACGCTGGCTATGAGGTCGTTTACATCGACATTATGCAACTTGAGTTGTGTCTTCTGACGGTCGAACATCGACATCTGCAATACCTTCTCGACTTGCAAACGCAGACGCTTGGTCTCGTCGTTGATAACGCCCGAAATGTGGCTGAACATAGCCGGACTCTTGGTCATAACAGGGTCGTTGAGCATTTGCGCAGCCAACGAAATAGTAGATATAGGTGTCTTAAACTCGTGCGTCATATTGTTGATAAAGTCGTTCTTCATATCGGTAAGTTTCTTCTGACGGAATACGACTATTATCGTGAATGTAAATGTTACCAACATCACAAGCGTGAAGATGATAGAGGGAATGATAAAACGCACCGAATCGAGAATATAATCGTTCTGCGTAGGGAAATATACCCTCAACGCATTGCGACGTCCCGGGGGATCGTTGGGGAAGATTATCTGCGAGAAGAGCATCTTATCCGACACAGCGGCATCGTATCCTTCGCTGTGATATACCACCTTACCTTTGTTATCGATAAGGGCATATTCAAAGGGGAAATTCAGGCCGTTGTTTTCAAACTCGGTCTTGAGATATGTGCCCAATTTGTGTGTATCGACACGCTCCAATATAGGTCGTGCAGCAGCCTGCCCCAATAGGTTGATAATAACATTATCGATGAGAGCGCGCTGATACAGGTACTGATTCTTGAGCATATCCTGCATATTCTTGTAGGCAATCATCATAGGAGGAGGCATCTTGCCCACATCCTTCCACGAGGGTACATCTTGCAGTGCTTTGACACGCTCCTTGAACGAATTGTAAGTAAAGGTTGTTACCGAGCCGTCGGGTCGTGTGATAGACAACTGTGGCTGCACAATCACACTGTTCATATCATCGCCGTGATGCGACAGCAAGTCCTCTTCGATTGCTTCGGTAAGAAACTCCTGTGCCTCATCCTCCTCCAACAGAGTCGATACGGTGTAAAGGCTGCGCTGTACAGCCTCCTTAAACTGCTCCATACGCATTCTTATCATATCCTCCATATACATAAATTGCGTAAAGAGCAACCCGACGAAGGTGACTACCATCGTTATCGTAAGAAACCATATCGTCGATTTTTTCATATCGTACTCTTTTGTAAGAATGTTAACTACAGTTGCAGCAAGGCTTTTTTATGAAATAAACAAACTATTTTGTAGTTATGTTTATTTTTTTCTTTTAATAGGATATTTTACTATTAACAATTCACTGCAAAATTAACAAATAAATGTTTAATAGCAAACAAACTCTTAAAAAAATTGGTGTATTTAATATTTTTAACCTTAAATTTAAGAAAAACCCCACGGCGCAATCACTGCGGCGTAGGGAAATTCTATTATGAAAACATATTATTATACTATTCTTCTTTTTCTTCGGCTTCGTAAGCCTTGAGGAGTTTGTCTTGTACATCGCCGGGAACGAGTTCGTACGAAGCAAACTTCATAGTGAACGATGAACGACCTCCGGTCAATGAACTCAATGCTGTAGAGTAAGAAGCCATCTCTTTCAAAGGCACTTTGGCCGAGAGTTTCTCGAAGCCTTTTTCGCTGGTCATACCCATAATGATGGCGCGACGGCCTTGCAAGTCGCTCATTACATCACCCATCTTGTCGCTGGGAACGAGCACTTCGACATCATAAACGGGTTCCAAAATCTTGGGGCCGGCAGCCTTAAACGCCTCGCTAAAGGCATTACGAGCGGCCAAACGGAATGAGATTTCGTTTGAATCAACGGGGTGCATCTTACCGTCGTAGATACATACGCGCACGTCGCGAGCATACGAACCGGTGAGAGGACCTTGCTCCATACGATCCATCAAACCCTTAACGATAGCGGGGATGAAACGTGCATCGATAGCACCACCCACGATACTGTTGATAACAACAAGTTTACCACCCCACTCGAGGTCGATAGTTTGAGTGTCACGCACGCTCATTCGATACTCTTGGTTACCAAATTTATAAGTATCGGGAGCAGGCATACCCTCGTAGTAAGGCTCAACAATGAGGTGAACTTCACCAAATTGACCGGCACCACCCGATTGTTTTTTGTGGCGATAGTCGGCACGCGCAGCCTTTGTGATTGTTTCGCGATAAGGAATGCGAGGCTCTTGATATTCGATAGGCAACTTATCGTTGTTTTCGATACGCCATTTGAGTGTACGCAAGTGGAATTCACCTTGACCCGAAACGATGGTTTGTTTGAGTTCTTTCGATTGCTCAACTTCCCAAGTAGGATCTTCCTCGTGCATACGAGTAAGTATTTCGCTCAACTTCTCGGCATCGGCCTCGTTTTGAGGACGTACGGCACGTTGATATTTGGGAGCAGGATATTGAACGAGGTCATATACATATTCGCATCCTTTTTCATTAAGCGTGTTACCGGTGCGTACGTCTTTGAGTTTCACGCTGGCACCTATATCACCTGCTACCAATTGTTCTACTTTATTACGGATTTGACCACATACGCAGTATAGTTGTGCCATACGCTCGCGGCTGCCACGATTCATATTTACCAAGTCGTCACCCTCTTTGAGTGTACCCGACATTACCTTGAAGTAGTAAACTTCACCAATGTGAGGCTCAACAGTTGTCTTGAACACATAGAGGCTTACAGGGCCGTTAGCATCGGGAGCAACTTCCTCGGCGTTATTTGTTACGGGCAGAGGCATATCATCGACGAAGGGAACAACGTTACCCAAGAACTCCATCATACGACGCACACCCATATCGCGCAATGCGCTCACGCAGAATACGGGGTATATGCTACGGGTAACAAGACCCTTACGGATACCTTCGCGCATCTCATCTTCGGTGAGTGAGCCTTGTTCGAAGAATTTCTCCATAAGTGTTTCGTCATTCTCGGCTGCAGCCTCAACGAGTGCTTGGTTCAATTCCAAAGCCTTGGGCATTTCGCTCTCGGGGATGTCGCTGATAGTAGGCACACCACCATCGGGACCCCAACTGTACATCTTCATAAGCAACACGTCGATCATTGCATTGAACGATGCGCCACAAGAGATAGGATATTGTACTTGAACAACTTTGTTACCAAATGCTTCGCGCAATTGCTCCAACGAATTGTCATAATCGGCTTTCTCGCCATCGAGTTGGTTCATTGCAAAGAGGATAGGTTTTTTCAATTTCTCGGCAGTACGGAAAATGTTTTGAGTACCTACCTCAACACCGTATTGTGAATCGACAACGATAACACCTGTATCGGTAATGCTCAATGCTGTGATAGCACCACCAACAAAGTCATCGGCTCCGGGGCAATCGATAACATTCAATTTTTTATTGAGGAACTCGGCATAGAATACAGTGGGGAATACCGAGTAACCATACTCTTTCTCAACGGGGAAATAGTCTGTTACGGTATTACCACTTTCGATATTACCTCTACGTTTTATCACACCACACTCGTAAAGCATTGCTTCGGCGAGTGTGGTCTTACCGGCTCCTTTACTACCCAAAAGGGCAATGTTTTTGATTTCGTGCGAATTGTAGACCTTCATAATATTATTTTTTTAAGGTTTTAAGATTGGTTCTATTTTCTGCTTTTGGCTATTTTTTTACAAAAGCGTCGCAAATTAGAAAAATTACAAACAATATGCAAATTTCAATTATATGTTAAATAACATATTTTTTCAGCCAACCTCCAAGACAAAGCGATATTCTATTATTTGATAGAGGTTTAAAACGACAAAATATTACATATATAATAAATATTTATTGCACATTCGTAGAGGTCGGATAGCAACTCTCTATCACAACCGTCGCTACACATAATTAATATAGGATGCGACTCGGAAGATCAAATTCAAACAAGTTTGATTTGCATCTTCGCTCTCTTTCACTATATTTTCATAATATAGGATGCGACTCGGAAGAGCAAATTCAAACAAGTTTGATTTGCATCTTCACTCTCTTTCACTATATTTCCATAATATAGGATGCGGCTCGGAAGAGCAAATTCAAACAAGTTTGATTTGCATCTTCGCTCGCCTTTCACTATATTTGCCCAAAGTGTAATAAAGGATTAAAATCAAAATTTATGAACGAAGGTGCATTTCAAGTTACCACAAAATAACAATATAGAGCATCTCGTTGAACGATGGGTAGCACCAAGAGTGGCAGTAGTTCTATAAGATTGCCGTCCACTCACTATCGGTTAGTCGCTATGGCAGGATTGTATATACATATTCCATTTTGTCGCACACGCTGTATTTATTGCGACTTTCACTCGGGTACCGATATGTCGGTACAAGATCAGTACATCGATGCACTATGCACCGAGTTGGATATGCGCATTGCCGAATTGCAAGGCGCACCCATATACACATTATATATAGGTGGTGGCACACCGTCGCAACTCTCGGCTGCGTCGCTGCAACGACTGTTCACCCACTTGAGCAAGTATATCGATTGGCAACAATGTCACGAGGTTACTATCGAGTGCAACCCCGACGACCTTTCGGAACAATACATTGCCACACTGCGCACACTGCCCATCAATCGCATCAGTATGGGCATACAGAGTTTCGATGACAACGACCTGCGATTTCTTTGTCGCCGACACTCGGCACAAGGTGCTATCGACGCCATTGCCCGATGTCAATCGGCCGGCTACGACAACATCAGCATAGACCTTATATACGGCCTGCCCGGACAGTCGCTCGATGCGTGGAGGCAGAACATCGACACAGCACTATCGCTGGGCATACAACACATATCGGCCTACGCCCTTATTTATGAGGAGGGAACAGCCTTGATGCGCCTCAAAGAACAAGGCAAGGTAACGGAGTGCGATGAGGAGTTGTCGTTGGCAATGTATAGGGAGTTGATAGAACGGCTCGAACGGTCGGGCTACAGACAATACGAAATATCCAACTTCGCCCTACCCTCGCGCGAGGCAGCGCACAACTCGTCCTATTGGAACGACACCCCTTACCTCGGGCTGGGAGCCGCAGCCCACAGTTACGACGGCGCAACACGCCGATACAACCCTGCCGACACTCGCGCCTACATCCACGCCATAGAGCAACACAAGTGCTGTTACGAAGAGGAGCAACTGTCGGAAACCGATCGCTACAACGATATGCTGCTCACGCGCCTACGCACCCGACAAGGCATCGACGAGCGCACACTGTCGGACAAATTCGCACCCCGATATATCGACTATATGCAGCAAATGGCAGCACCACACATAGCCTGTGGCAATATGGAGCGCACCGATGGCTACCTGCGCATCACCCGACAAGGGCTATTCATCAGCGACAGCATCATCAGCGACCTGTTTGTAGTGGAGTAAAAAGGCAATAAAACACTCATAATAAATACGTTCAAATTATCTCACAATAAAATTTGCTTTATTCACTCTTTGGGTGTAACTTTGCAAAGCAAAGTGCAGTGAGGCTGTGCAAGGATAATAAGAGCCCTGCTGTGGTGCGCTGCGAAAGAGAGAACAGATTTAACCTTAAATATCTAAACTAAAATGAAAGAGACAGAATTTCGCATTGAGAGCGACTTGCTCGGTGCGCGTGAAATTCCCGCAGATGCTTTGTACGGTGTACAAACACTTCGTGGTATCGAAAACTTCCCTATCAGTAAGTTTCACTTGAATGAGTATCCCAAGTTTATCAACGGTCTTGCTATAACCAAGATGGCTGCCGCTATGGCCAACCACGAACTTGGCTTGCTTACCGATGAACAAGCCAAAGCCATCATCGCTGCTTGCAAAGAGATACTCGATGGTCAACACCACGACCAATTCCCCATCGATATGATACAAGGTGGTGCCGGTACTACTACCAATATGAATGCCAATGAGGTAATAGCCAACCATGCGCTCGACCTTATGGGTCACAAGCGTGGCGAATTCCAATACTGCTCGCCCAACGATCACGTTAACTGTGCCCAATCGACCAACGACGCATATCCTACTGCTATCCACGTAGGTCTTTACTACTCGCACCAAGAATTTATGCCCCACTTGCAACGCCTTATCGATGCCCTCAACAAGAAGGGCGATGAGATGGCCCACGTTATCAAGATGGGTCGTACTCAATTGCAAGATGCCGTACCTATGACTCTGGGTCAAACATTCCACGGTTTTGCAAGCATCCTTACCGATGAGATAGCCCACCTCAACCACGCAGCCGAGGACTTCCTCACTGTAAATATGGGTGCTACTGCCATCGGTACAGGTATCTGCGCCGAGCCGGGCTATGCCGAGAAGTGCGTGAAGGCTATGTGCGACATCACAGGTCTTGAGTTTAAACTCTCGGGCGACCTCGTAGGTGCTACATCCGATACATCTTGTATGGTAGGTTACGCATCGGCCTTGAAACGCTTGGCTGTGAAAGTAAACAAAATATGTAACGACCTTCGTTTGCTCGCTTGTGGTCCTCGTTGTGGCTTGGCAGAGTTTAACTTGCCTCCTATGCAACCCGGTTCGTCAATTATGCCCGGTAAGGTTAACCCCGTTATCCCCGAGGTAATGAGCCAAATATGCTACAAAGTAATGGGTAACGAATTGTGCGTAACAATGGCCGGCGACTCTGCACAAATGGAGTTGAACGCAATGGAGCCCGTTATGGCACAATGTTGCTTCGAGTCAATCGACTTGATGCGCAACGGTTTCGACACACTCGTAACACGTTGTATCGAGGGTATCACACCCAACGCCGATCACTGCCGCACAATGGTACACAACAGTATCGGTATCGTAACAGCCCTCAACCCCGTTATCGGCTACAAGAACTCAACCAAGATTGCCAAAGAGGCACTCGAAACAGGTCGCAGCGTATATGATCTCGTTCTTGAACACGACATCATCACCAAAGAGGAACTCGACACTATCCTCAGCCCCGAGAATATGTTGCACCCCGTTAAGTTCGACATCAAGCCCAAACACTAATCGTTTGAGATAGAACATAAGCCAAGAGGCTGTCTAACAACAAAAGTTGGGCAGTCTTTTTTTTGTGTGTTAAGTAGGCAAAATACAACTAAATTCTTACCTTTGTAGGTCAAATTCATCATAGGACAATGATAGACCAACATACCATAGACCGTATTCTTGATGCTGCCAATATTGTGGAGGTGGTATCGGACTTTGTTACGTTGCGCCGACGTGGTGCTAACTATGTGGGTCTGTGTCCGTTTCACGATGAAAAGACGCCTTCGTTCTCGGTATCGCCGGCGCGTGGTATATGCAAGTGTTTCAGTTGTGGCAAGGGTGGTAACTCGGTACACTTTGTAATGGAACACGAACAGGTTTCGTTCTACGAGGCACTGAAGTACCTTGCTCGCAAGTACAACATAGAGATACAGGAAAAGGAACTTACCGAAGAGGAGAAACAACGCAAAACCGATCGCGAGAGTATGCTCATCGTGAACGATTTTGCACAAAAATTCTTCACTACCAATCTGCTGGAGAATGTCGAGGGTCGCTCTATAGGCTTGGGTTACTTTCGTGAGCGTGGCTTTGGCGAGGATATTATCAAGAAGTTTGGACTCGGATACTCGCCCGAAAAGCGCGACGCTCTTGCTCAAGAGGCGATACGCAAGGGATACAAGAAGGAGTATCTGCTCAAGACCGGCTTGTGCCTTGAGTCGCAACAAGGCTCACTCTACGACCGTTATAAGAGTCGTGTCATCTTCCCCATTCATAGCCTGTCGGGCAAAGTAATAGCCTTCGGTGGTCGCATCCTGAAGAAAGATGAAAAGGCTGCCAAGTATGTCAACTCGCCCGAATCGGAAGTGTACCACAAGAGCGATGTGCTGTATGGCATCTATCACGCCAAACAGGCTATCGTAAAGAACGACTTTTGCTATCTTGTAGAGGGCTACACCGATGTACTATCGATGCATCAAGCCGGCATAGAGAATGTTGTGGCTTCATCGGGTACATCACTCACTCCGGGACAAATACGACTGATACACCGTTTTACCAACAACATCACCGTACTCTATGACGGCGATGCTGCCGGTATCAAGGCTTCGTTGCGTGGTATCGACCTCATCTTGCAAGAGGGTATGAACATCAAGGTGGTGCTACTACCCGACGGTGATGACCCCGACTCCTTCTCCAAGAAACAGAGTGCAAGCGACTTTACAGCCTATATCAAGGCCCACGAAACCGATTTTATCCGTTTCAAGACCAACTTGCTATTGGAGGGGGCAGGCAACGACCCCATCAAGCGAGCCACCTTGATAGGCGACATAGTGCGTTCTATAGCCATCATACCCGACAACATATTGCGCTCGGTGTATGTGCAGGATTGCGCCCGACTACTCGACGTTGACGAAAAGATGCTTATGCGCGAAGTAAACAAGATACGACGCGACAAGCGCGAGCAGGAGACAACACCTACGGGTAACAAATATCGTTCGCCGAGAGATAATCAGGCAACAGGCACAAAACAGCCCGGCAGTAACATCCCCACGCCTGCCACACAGCCCGATGCGCCCCATACTGAGCCACCCATACCCAATGAGGCGCAACCCACAGATGCAGGCAACAACATAACCGACATCCCCCTCGACCAATACGAAGTACCCCCTACCCCCGAAGAGCCGGCACCAGCCGAGCCTCCTCGCGTAGAACTACCCACAGCATCGAAGGAGGACAAGATAATAGAAAAATGCGAGCGCACCATTGCTCGTTACATACTACGCTACGGCTTTGCCCGAATTAACCGGTCGGACGAAGAAGGCAACATATCGGAATGCGATGTATTAGACTACATTACACAAGAGTTGGAGGCCGATGAGGTAAAGATAAATCACCCCATCTATGCCCGATTCTTTGAGGACGCCCACTCGATAAGTCGCGATGCAGCCACACACTACGGCGAGATAAAATTGGAAAACAGTCTGCCACGACTTCGCGAGGCTCTACAGCAAGAATTGGATGAGATAAACAAAGCGCAAGAGCCCGACGAAAAGTTGATAAAGATAGCCGAAGAACGCTTCCAAGATGCGTGCCAACAAGTTCGCTACGAAGCACAAATATCGTACATAGGCCACACTTTTGTTAACAGCCCCGATATAGAATTAAGCACCCAAGCCATCGACTTGGTGAGCGACCGTCACCAATTGAGCAAGATACACACCAAGTATCAGGTAGTAGAGCGCGACATCGACCGACTCAACGAACTGATACCTCGTGCCGTATTTGAGTTGAAAGATGCCATTATAATGCGTCGCATCGAGGCACTTCGTGGCACAATGCGCACAATGCAGTCGTCGGGACATTTCGACGATATGATATTCGTATTGGAAGAGATTTCGCACTATATGAAGGTGCGCAAAGAACTTGCCCAATACATAGGCGACCGCATCGTACCGGCCAAGAGCGGCAAGTAACCCTGCACACATATTAAAAAACTCAACCCCACATCGCAAAATAGAGTAACTATTGAGCGAAAGAACGAAAATACTCGGCAATATATGATATATAGTGCCGATTTTTTTGTATTTTTGCAGGTTGTATAGTTTGCAGCAAAAGTGGCTATATAACAACTGTAATGTAACAGGTTGTATATATTGCAGCATACAAACAAAGAGAATAATAAACCTAAAATAACTAACAAAATGTACAGGACAAAAACTTGTGGCGAGTTGCGCTTGAGCGATGCCGGAACAACCGTAACCCTGTGTGGTTGGGTGCAACGCACTCGCAAAATGGGAGGTATGACATTCGTTGACCTGCGCGACCGTTATGGCATTACCCAATTGGTTTTCAATCAAGAAGTAAATGCACCCTTGTGCGAGCAAGCCAACAAACTCGGACGCGAATATGTAATACAAATAACCGGTGAAGTAGCCGAGCGTAGCAACAAAAACGCACGCATAGATACAGGCGAAATAGAGATAATCGTAAGCGAACTGAATGTGCTTAACGCCTCTATCGTGCCTCCATTCACCATCGAAGACGAAACAGATGGTGGCGACGACTTGCGTATGCAATACCGTTACCTCGACTTGCGTCGTAACGCAGTGCGTCGCAATCTTGAGTTGCGCCACAAAATGGCATTCGAGGTACGTCGATATCTCGATGCTCAAAACTTCCTTGAGGTAGAAACCCCCGTACTCATCAAATCGACACCCGAAGGCGCACGCGACTTTGTCGTTCCCTCGCGTATGAATCCCGGTGAGTTCTATGCCCTGCCTCAATCGCCCCAAACCCTCAAACAACTCCTTATGGTGTCGGGCTTCGACCGTTACTTCCAAATCGTGAAATGTTTCCGCGATGAGGACTTGCGCGCCGACCGTCAACCCGAGTTTACACAAATCGACTGCGAGATGTCGTTTGTAGAGCAAGAAGACGTACTCAACGTATTTGAGGGTATGGCCAAACACCTCTTCAAATATATCAAGAACATCGACTTTACCGAGCCCTTCCCCCGTATGGCGTGGGCCGATGCAATGAAATACTACGGTAGCGACAAGCCCGATACTCGCTTTGAGATGAAGTTTGTCGAGTTGAAAGACCTTACCGAAGGCAAGAACTTTGTAGTATTCGACAGCGTTCCCTATGTGGGAGGTATCTGCTGTAAAGGTTGTGCCGGTTACACTCGCAAGCAAATCGACGAGTTGACCGAGTTTGTAAAACGTCCCCAAATAGGCGCAAAAGGCCTCGTATGGGTAAGATACGACGAAGCAGGCAACTTCAAGTCGTCGGTTGACAAGTTCTACAGCCCCGAAGAGTTGCGTGCTTGGGCCGAGCGTTTCGATGCAGCCCCCGGCGACCTTATGCTCATCCTTGCCGGCGACACAATGAAGACACGCAAAGCCTTGTGCGAACTACGCCTCGAGATGGGTAGCCGCCTCGGATTGCGCGACAAGAACGTATATTCGCCCCTGTGGGTTATCGACTTCCCCCTCTTTGAATGGGACGACGAAACACAACGTTTCTACGCAATGCACCACCCCTTCACATCGCCCAAACCCGAAGATATACACCTACTCGAAAGTGACCCCGGTGCAGTACGCGCCAACGCCTACGATATGGTAGTGAACGGCGTTGAACTTGGTGGAGGCTCTATCCGTATCCACGACAGCAAGTTGCAAGATACAATGTTCAAGTTGCTCGGCTTCACCCCCGAACAAGCACAAGCACAATTCGGTTTCTTGATGAACGCCTTCAAGTACGGTGCACCCCCTCACGGTGGTTTGGCATTCGGTCTCGACCGTTTTGTATCAATCTTTGCCGGCCTCGACTCGATACGCGACTGTATCGCATTCCCCAAGAACAACTCGGGTCGCGACGTAATGATGGATGCACCCTCGACAATTGCCCCCGAGCAACTCGAGGAGTTGTGCATCGACGTATGCCTCAAAGAAGAGCAAGCATAACTTATGCCAACAATACGCGAAATAACAGCCGCTATTGAAGAGTTTGCCCCATTGGCACTTCAAGAGAGTTACGACAATGCCGGACTGCAAGTGGGCGATGCCTCACTTGCAGCCACCGGAGCATTGCTGTGTGTGGATGTCACCGAAGAGGTTGTCGATGAAGCCATACAAAAAGGGTGCAACCTCATCATAGCACACCACCCCCTACTCTTCAGGCCACTCAAGCGCATTACCGGCAGCAACTACATCGAGCGAATAGTGATAAAAGCACTGCGCAACGACATAGCCATCTATGCAGCGCACACCAACCTCGATGCCGTAGCCGTCAATCATCGTTGGGCGCAACAACTTGCCCTTACCGATGTCGAGGTATTGCAACCCACAGCCGATATGCTGTACAAATTGGTTACTTACGCACCACACGACAACGCCGACAGTGTGCGTCAAGCCCTCTTTGATGCCGGCGCAGGAACGATAGGCAACTACGACTGTTGCAGTTACAACACACAAGGAGTAGGCACTTTCCGTGCAGGAGAGAACACCCACCCCTATTGTGGCAACAAAGGAGAGGTACACCACGAGGCCGAAAGCCGCATCGAGGTGATAATGCCTCGCTACTTGCAGAGTCGTGTCATTCGCGCATTGTTACAAGCACACCCCTACGAAGAGCCTGCATACGACCTCATACCCATAGCCAACGACTACACGCAAGCCGGTATGGGCGTTGTAGGAAATCTGCCTCACAAAACCGATGCCATAGCCCTGCTGCAACAACTCAAGGATGAGTTGCATTGCGGCTCGATACGCCACAATGCGACAGCCGGACAACAAGTGCAACGAGTAGCACTATGTGGAGGCTCAGGCAGTTCGCTCATCAACAAGGCTCTTGCAGCCGGAGCCGATATTTTCATTACCGGAGAGATAGGTTATCATCCCTTTTTCGGTTACGAAAACAAATTGATTCTGGCAGAAATAGGACATTACGAAAGCGAGCAACACACAAAAGAGATTTTTTGTGAGGTAATTACAAAAAAATTCCCTACCTTTGCAACCCACTACGCAACTGTAGAAACAAATCCGATAAAATATCTGTAAGCGATGGCAGAAAAGACAAAAGAAAAAGAGTACACCGTAGAGGAAAAACTCAAATCACTCTACGAATTGCAAACATTACATTCGGAAATAGACCGTATCAAAACCCTTCGTGGCGAATTACCCCTTGAGGTAGAAGACCTTGAGGCCGAGGTAACAGGTCTGCAAACTCGTATCGAAAAATTTGAAGAGGCAATCAATGCAAGCCGCAAAGACATCACCTCTTACAATGAAGAGATACACGTTGCAAAAAACAAAATAGAGCGTTACAAAACACAACTCGACGAGGTACGCAACAACCACGAGTTTGACAAACTCAACAAGGAAATCGAGTTCCAAGACCTCTCAATCCAAGCCCTCGAAAAGAAAATACGCGAAGCAAACAACATCATCAACCGTCGTAACGACGAGTTGACCGTATGTCGCGAAAACCTCGAGGACCGTTCGAAACTTCTTGAAGAGAAGAAGTCGGAATTGGCAGGTATCATAGCCGAGACCAAGCAAGACGAAGAGAAGATACGCGAGAAAGTAAAGAAAGTAGAGGAGCAAATCGAGCCTCGCTTGTTGCAAGCCTTCAAGCGTATTCGCAAGAACGCACGCAATGGTTTGGCTGTTGTTTACATCCAACGTGACGCCTGTGGTGGTTGCTTCAACCGTATTCCTCCCCAACGCCAACTCGACATCAAGATGCACAAGAAAATAATCGTTTGTGAGTATTGTGGTCGTATTATGGTTGATCCCGAACTTGCCGGCGTAACCGAATAAGAAACTACCCTGTTGCATTGTTGCAACAATAGTTGAAGAATAGAGCAAGACCGATGTTCGACTGTGGCTTATCGCAGGAAATAAGGTCTTAAGAGATAAAGTCAAAAAAAAATCTTTGATTGCAGGAGAGGCTATGCCAAAATTTGGCATAGCCTCTTGTCGTTTCCATAAGGCCATTATTCATTCTATCGCAACAACGCCTTGCACAGCGATAATTACTTTGTGGTCGAAAAATATTCATCAAAAAAACATCGACTATGAACACCATTGATTATCGCACATTCAATCGCAAGAGGCTTATGCCACAATCGGACAATGCCGAGCGCAAGGCTGCGTCGGACTTCAGCAAGCAAGACCACACCATACTGCAAGAGGCCTGCTCGGCGTGGGAGGCACTATCGCACTATCGCGCACAACGTACACGCAATCGCAACTACACGTTTGGCAAGCAGTGGTGCGACCCCGTCGAACTGCCCGACGGGCGTGTTGTAAGCGAGGAACACTATCTGCGCGAACAAGGCAAAGTACCCCTCAAGAACAACTTGATACGACAACTCATCAAGAGTGTACTCGGGCAATTTCGCAGCGCACAGACCGAGCCTACCTGCATCGCTCGCGACCGTAACGAACAGCAGTTGGGCGAACTGATGAGCAGTGTTATGCAATATGTATATCAGCACAATCGCCTCAACGAACTCGACAGTCGCACCCTTGAGGAATACCTCATTTCGGGCTCGTGCTTTCACAAAATAGGATACAATACACGCCACGGCAAGACCGATGTGTGGATCGATACCGTACAACCATCGCGCATCTTCTTCAACAACATCGAGGATTGCAGGTTGTGGGACTGCACGATGATTGGCGAGTTGCACGATATGTCGCTGCCCGATGTGGTAGCGCGTTTCAGTCAAGGCAACGAGGAGAAAGCACAAACGCTGAAACAAATTTATGGAGATATATCGAACGAAACACGCTACAGCAGCCACGATATGCTGTCGGGCAAAAATAAAGACACACTGCACTTCTTCACCTCAACAGCCCCCGAACGCTGTCGCGTCATAGAGGTGTGGCGATTGGAGTCGCGCGAGCGATTGCGCTGCCACGACACGCTTACGGGCGACTTTTACAAAATCGAGTTATCGGAAAAGGATAGCATCGACAAGGAGAATAAAAGACGTATGGCGCAAGCCACGCAACAGGGTACCGACACAGCCGAAGTACCTCTGATAGAGAGCGAATGGTTTATCGACCACTATTGGTACTACCGATTCTTTGCCCCAACGGGAGATATACTCGACGAGGGCGAAACACCCTATTGGCACGGCGAACACCCCTACTGCTTTCATCTATATCCACTGCTCGATGGCGAGGTACACTCGTTTGTCGAAGACGTCATCGACCAACAACGCTACATCAATCGCCTCATTACGATGATAGACTTTATAATGGGTAGCAGTGCCAAGGGTGTCTTGTTATTCCCCGAAGACCAAATACCCGACGGTATGACCCTCGAGGAGATTGCATCGGAGTGGACTCGCTACAACGGTGTGATATTGTTCCGTCCCAAGCCGGGCAGTTCCATACCCCAACAAATATCGGTCAATGCCACCAACGTGGGAGCCTACGAACTACTGTCGTTGCAGATGCGACTGCTTGAGGATATATCGGGGGTACACAGTGCTATGCAGGGCAAGGCCGTTTCAAGTGGCACACCCTCATCGCTATACGCACAGCAAGTGCAATACTCGGCTACCAACCTGCTCGACATCTTCGAGTCGTTCAAGACATTCCGAGAAGAGCGCGACAACAAGATACTCAAAACCATTCAACAATACTACAGCGAGCAACGATACGAGCGCATATTGGGTGAGGATAGTGTACTGCTTACTCAAGTTACTCCCGAACAGGTACGTTACGCCGAACTCGACCTTGTCATCAGCGAATCGGCTACAGCACCGGCATTTCGTCAGTCATCCAACGAATTTCTGTTGGCACTCTTCCGCAACGGGCAGATTTCATTGCCTACACTGCTCGAGACAGGCTCATTCCCCTTTGCCGACAAACTGTTACAACGCATCGATGCCGAGCAGCAGCAAATGGCTATGCAAGCAATGGAACAATTGTCGCAACAACCCTCGGGCAGGTCGTAGTATTTTGTGGGTTATGACACCATTTTTCACTTTGAAATATCATAATTCTTTATTACTTTTGTTCCCATACTCACAACAAAACAATAATTATAATATCAATTATGAAGAAGTTTATTTTCAGCATTATAGCAACAATCGCGATAGCCATTAATGCAGTAGCAGCCACCCCCGATAGCGTACGCTACCACCATCAGGCCACCGATACAGCCACTATAAACGACATCTTGAATAAGAGTCGCAAAGCCTCGCTCAAGACACCTGCCGAGCGCGTGGTATTTATAGCCAAGCAATTTATAGGCACACCCTACGAAGCAGCCACCCTCGAGGGAGATACCGAACAACTCACCATCAACCTGTCGCAACTCGACTGCACAACCTTTGTCGAGAATGTTATAGCCCTTGCTCAAACTGCTGCCATCGACACGGCTACAGTGCAAGACTTTATCGACAACCTGCGCGACATACGCTATCGCAACGGTATTGTCGGTGGATACACCTCGCGCTTGCACTACGCAAGCGATTGGGTAGCCGACAATGTGGCGCGTGGCAATTTCTACGAAGTGACCGACAAACTTCCTCGTGCCACCAAGCAGCAAAAGTCTATCAATTATATGTCGATGCATCGTCGCAGTTATCCGGCCTTGGTCAATAACGACACTGCCTACCAAGAGATAAAAGAGATAGAGAAGAAATGCTCACTTTACAGCAACTACTATATTCCTACAAACGTATTATCAAGCACAACAGCCCAAAAGCAACTGAAAGAGGGCGACATTGTGCTGATAACCACATCGACAAAAGGTCTTGATGTGACCCATATGGGAATTATCGTAACAAAGAACTCACGCCCCTACTTGCTACACGCATCATCGAAGGGTAAGGCTGTCTTAATAGACACTGCACCACTATACAACTACCTTGCAGCACAAAAAGCAGCAACAGGCATTCGCATCATACGATTGTAAGCAAGCCTATACTCATTGGGGATTTGTTAATAAAAGGAGGGTGTATCAAAATTGAAAATTACCTGAATTTTGATACGCCCTCTCTTAACCAATATATCATAACATAAAAACAACTACAATAATATGTACTCCGATTTACACCAACGCCAACGCCTCTTTTATGTAGAGCATATCACACGCGAGTTGCCCTACCGACTCACGGCATTAGATCGCCTTCGTGAAGGGATAAAAGACCACGAACAGGAGTTGACCGATGCGTTACAAAGCGACTTGGGTAAATCGGCATTTGAGAGTTATGCCACCGAGATAGGCATCCTGCTCAACGAAATAAGTTATATGCAGAACAACCTGCGCCAATGGAGTGCCGACCGTCGCGTATCGACCCCCATTACCCTCTTCGGCTCTCGCAGCAGCATACACTACGAGCCTCGTGGTGTTGTACTTATCATAGCCCCTTGGAACTATCCTTTGCAACTCGCATTGTCGCCCCTTATCGGTGCCATTGCAGCCGGCAACTGTGCCGTTGTCAAGCCCTCGGCCGATGCTCCTCACACGGCTACCGTAATCAAGAAGATTATAGATGAGTGCTATGAAGATGAATACATTGCAGCCACATTACCCGACAACAGCATCACCGAGGAACTACTGAAACTGCAATGGGACTACATCTTCTACACCGGTGGCGAGGAGTACGGCAAGCACGTTATGGAGGCTGCAGCACGACACCTCACACCCGTAACACTCGAACTCGGAGGCAAGACGCCTTGTATAGTCGATAAAGATGCCGACCTGCGCACTGCTGCACGACGCATTATATGGGGCAAACTTGTCAACTGTGGGCAGACGTGCGTCGCCCCCGACTACCTGATGTTGCACACATCGGTCAAGGAGCGTTTCATTGAGTTACTCCAACAAGAGATTAGAAACCAATATGGCGAAAACCCCATCGAAAGCCCCGACTACCCTCGCATAGTGAACTTGCGTCACTTCGACCGTTTGTCGGCAATGCTCGGCGATGGAACAATCATATCGGGAGGCGCAACCAACCGTGAGCAACGGTACATAGCCCCCACGCTCATTACCGACGTTGCAGAGACATCGCCCCTGCTCACTACCGAGATTTTCGGGCCTATCCTACCCATCATACCTTTCGACGATATAGACGACTGCGTAGAGTACATCAACACACGCCCCACCCCGTTGGCACTCTACTACTTCACGCAGAGCAAGAAGCAAGCCCGATATATCATCAATCACACCGAGTCGGGTGGTATATGCATCAACGACACCGTTGTACACGTTGCCAACAACCGACTACCCTTCGGTGGCGTGGGAGCAAGTGGCATAGGATGCTACCACGGCAAGCACAGTTTCGAAACATTCAGCCACGCCAAGTCGGTGGTAAAGACTACCACCCGATTATACTTGGATATCAAGTGCGCCCCCTATCGTGACAAACTACGATTGGTAAAAAAATTCCTCAAATAACACAGTATCGCAACAACCCTTTAAACAGGCTACAACCAACGACATAACGTGGAACAAGAACTCTTACAAAACCTCAATACAGCACAACGCGAAGCCGTTTTATACACCGACGGCCCCCAATTGGTCATTGCGGGAGCCGGCTCGGGCAAGACTCGCGTACTCACATACAAGATAGCCTATCTGCTATCGCAAGGCTATGAGCCTTGGCGCATACTTGCGCTCACATTTACCATCAAGGCTGCCAACGAAATGAAAGGACGTATAGCCCAATTGGTAGGCCGTGACACGGCATCACGCCTGTGGATGGGAACATTCCACTCAATCTTCTCGCGCATACTGCACGCCAACGCCGAGCGATTGGGGTTTCGCAAGGACTTTACCATTTACGACACTGCCGATTCGCGTTCGCTCCTGAAGACTATCATCAAGGAGATGCAACTCGACGACAAGTTATACAAGCCGGCAACGGTACAGAGCATCATATCGAATGCCAAGAATGCCCTTATCACGCCGTCGTCATATACCTCCAACCGCGAGTTGCGCAAGATGGACGACGAGCAGAAACGCCCAATGATGCACAATATATATCGCACCTATTGGGAGCGTTGCTTCCGTGCCGGAGCAATGGACTTTGACGACTTGCTGCTATATACCAACATCCTCTTTCGCGATCACCCCGATGTGGCACAAAAGTATCGCGACCTGTTTCGCTATGTGCTGGTAGATGAGTATCAAGACACCAACTTCTCGCAACACCTCATAGTCAATCAGTTGTGCCGCGACCACGGTCGATTGTGTGTTGTGGGCGATGATGCGCAGAGTATTTACTCATTCCGAGGTGCCAATATAGGCAATATACTCAACCTTAAGAATGAATATAAAGACCTACACATCAACAAGTTGGAACAAAACTATCGCTCCACACAAAATATTGTCGATGCAGCCAACAGCCTCATAAGCAAGAACAAAGAACAGATAGAGAAACGTGTATTCTCGAAGAATGAACGAGGCAGCAAGGTGGCACTCTACTCATCATACTCCGACTATGATGAGGCTTACCTCGTAGCCAATCGCATCAAAGAGATGCACTTGCTGAACACGACGCCCTACAACGACTTTGCCATACTCTATCGCACCAATGCGCAGTCGCGTGTACTTGAGGAGGCTCTGCGCAAGCGCAATATGCCCTATCGCATATATGGTGGACTATCATTCTACCAACGCAAGGAGATAAAAGATGCCGTGGCATATATGCGCCTTACCATCAACCCCAACGACGAGGAGGCCTTCAAGCGCGTGGTTAACTACCCGGCACGAGGTATAGGCGAAACGACTGTGGGCAAGATACTATCCTGCGCACAACTGCACAACGTAGGAGTGTGGCAGGTACTGTCGCAACCTCTCGAGTACAACTTGGCCGTCAATGCCGGCACTCGCGCCAAACTCACCCATTTTCGCGATTTGATACAAGGCTTTATCGACGCAAGCACCAAGATGTCGATATACGACTTGGTGGAACACATCATACGACTATCGGGCATCATTACCGATATATATTCATCCGACACGCCCGAGAATATAAGCCGACAAGAGAACATCCAAGAGTTGCTCAATGGCGTGCAAGCGTTCTACACGCAGCGTGAGGAGGAGGGAATCGAATCGACAACATTGTCGGACTTTCTTGCCGAAATATCGCTCATCACCGACCAAGACAAGGGCGATGAAGATGATAACGACAAGATAACACTTATGACTATCCACTCGGCCAAGGGATTGGAGTTTCGCAACGTAATTATCACCGGTCTTGAGGAGGACTTGTTCCCCTCGGCTATGTGTGTAGAGAGCCTGCAACAAATTGAGGAGGAACGCCGATTGCTCTATGTAGCCATTACGCGCGCACAAGAAAACTGCATACTCACATACACACAAACACGTTTTCGCAACGGCAAGACCAATAGTTGTCGCCCCAGCCGATTTATCAAAGACCTCAGTTCGAAGTATGTCGACAAGCACGACAACGCTCCGGTATCGGCATCAGAATCGCGCTACAACGAAACACCTTGGCGCAGCAGATTCGATATGCACGAACACGAATTCATAGCCCCCACAAAGCCATCGAATATGCGACCCATCGAAAACTCGCGTCGCATAGTAACAGCCGACAAGCACCCCGACACATCGGCACAACACAGCAGCGTGGCATCGGCAGCAGGGACATTGCTTGTGGGAGCGCGCATTCGCCACGACCGATTCGGGTTAGGCACTGTCGAGGCAATAGAAGGCGCAGGCGACAACTGCAAGGTAAGTGTCACCTTCGACAACGTTGGTCGCAAACAGTTGCTGCTTAAGTTCGCAAAATTTACAATACTATAAATTCAAAATCAATAAATACGCTATCAATATGCAAATACCATCACCCTGTTATGTTCTCGAGGAGTCGCTGTTGCGTCGCAACCTTGCCCTCATCAAGTCGGTAAAGGAACGCGCCGGAGTCGAAATCATACTTGCATTCAAGGCATTTGCCCTGTGGGAAGCCTTCCCTATCGTACGCGAATATATCCCCACCTCGACAGCAAGTTCGATACACGAAGCCCGACTCGCCTACGAGGAGTTGGGCTGCTTGGCTCACACCTACTCACCGGCCTACACCGATGAAACATTCGACGACATACTGCGATACAGCAGCCACATTACGTTCAACTCGCTGACACAATTTGAGCGATTTATACCCCGTGTCGAGGCCTACGAACGCCACATATCGTGTGGACTGCGCATCAACCCCGAGTTCTCCGATGTAGAAACCGACCTATACAACCCTTGCGCACCCGGCTCACGATTGGGTGTTGTTGCCGACCTCCTGCCCGAGAAACTGCCTGCCGGAATTGAGGGACTGCACTTCCACACGCTATGCGAATCGACATCATACGACCTTGAACGCACGCTTGCCGTTGTTGAGAAGCGTTTTGCCCCTTGGCTGTCGCAAATAAAATGGCTCAATATGGGAGGTGGTCACTTAATGACACGACAAGGATATGATACCGAACATCTTATAAAGATACTCACCGAATTCCGTTCACGTCATCCACACCTACATATCATTATGGAGCCCGGCAGTGCCTTTGCTTGGCAAACAGGCACACTGCACACCACCGTAGTAGATATTGTGGAAAATCACGGTATCAAGACAGCCATTCTCGATGCCTCATTTGCCTGCCATATGCCCGACTGCCTTGAGATGCCTTACAAGCCGGCTATTCGGGGTGCCGAAGAGGCCGATGTCCTACCCTACAACTACCGTATGGGAGGTAACTCCTGCCTCAGTGGCGACTTTGTGGGCGATTGGAGTTTTGACCACCCGTTGCAGATAGGCGAACGCATCATTTTTGAAGATATGATACACTACACGATTGTAAAGACAACGATGTTCAACGGCGTGCCACATCCCTCATTGGCTGTAATAAAAACCAATGGCGATGTAGAAATATGGAAACATTACACCTACCAAGACTATAAGGGCAGAATGGGTTAAATACCATTTTACCGGCTCGACATATAAACATTATTCAAAAAAACAGCCAATCGCATTTACAAATTATAACTATAAAAAAGAGTGTTTTTCTTGTAAATTTTGGCAAATGTCTTGTATCTTTGTCTTGCAACAAAAGCAAAAAGAGTAAATTCAGTTTCATAATGCCAAATGCCACTGAGAAGTGGGGTAAATGGGAGAGAGCAATCCGTGTGGATTGCTCTCTTGTTTTATTCGGTAGAGGTACTTGCCTCACTCACCGTCATTAAGAAGCCTCGCCTATATATAGACGCCGGCCTCATCACATCATTTATGGCTGTCGGGGGTGGTCATTTGCATATCCACCTCAAGTGTACGATTTTTCTCTTTGACAACATCCGATTGCCACACGATGCCTTTATTTATGGCATTGCGAAAAAATTGATTCTCTTTATCGCTCTTCTTACGCAGGCCACCCAGCAACAGGTACACCTCACCGTTGGCATCGTATATGGTAGTACGATTCATATCGAACGACTTTTCAGGGCCTTTCACAAAGACGGCATAATAGGTTGTGCCATCCATTTCGTAGCGTGTTATCTCGCTATAACGCTCATTGAGCGTGGTTACCTTCTCTTGCAGCCACGCAGGCAAGCCCGAGGCGACTGCTTGCTTACTCTTGCACGCAGTCGCAAGAGCAAGCACAGTCAATACCATTGCCACAAATAATAGAATACGCTTCATATCATCAGGCTTTATATTTTATCCACTTGAAGAGTTCCTTGTACGAAGGCTTCTTGCCATAGAGCAAGATACCCACCCTATATATACGGGCAGCCACCCAAGTCATACCTATCGATGAGGCAAACAAGAGAACGAGTGATAGAATAATCTCCCATATTGCCACGCCAAAGGGTATGCGCACCATCATCACGATAGGCGATGTGAAGGGTATCATCGAACACCACCAAGCCATACCACCTTCGGGATTTTCGGCACTGAATACACCTACATAGAATGCAAAGAGAATTATCACCGTAATAGGTATCATAAATTGGTTGGTATCGGCCTCATTATCAACAGCCGAGCCAATAGCAGCAAAGAGAGAGGCATATAGCACATATCCACCTATGAAGTAAAGGATAAGACATACGACAATCTGTGTAAAGTCAATACCGGCCAATGTCTGCATTGCCTCGAGCATATCGGGGTCTATTTCGGTACCCATCGGTGTATTCATACCACCCATATTGGATGCTTGCGCCAACACCTCGGCCTCGTTGCCGGCCACCAAAGGTATGCCGAAGGCCACACTCACACCCAAGCCCAAGCCAACGATAAGCAACACCCAGATACCTATCTGCGTCAAGCCCACAAGTCCCACACTGATAATTTTACCCAGCATCAGTTCGAAGGGCTTAACCGACGAAACCATCACCTCGACAATACGGTTGGTCTTTTCCTGCATCACACTCGACATCACCATACTGCCATACATAAAGAGGAACATATAGATGAGGAATGTCGATATCATACCCACTATGGTAGCAAGTCCGGCCGAGGTTTGTGTTTCGCCCTCATCATCGAATCGGATAGAACTTACATTTATATCAACATCGCTTTCGTCGATAATTTGTTGCAAGTTGGGAATATCGAACGAGGCAAGTTTCTCCTCACGCAGATACTCCTCCATACGATCCACCACATCCATTTCGAAAGTAGCAGTCGTTTGCTTGTGCGAATATATGGTCATCGCATTGGCATTATTCAGCAAGTTATCCGTAATAACGATGTATGCATAAGGCTCTACATCCGAGCGCATCTGCTCGGCAGTAGTTTCGATGTTGAGATAAGTGTATGTATATTCATCATTACTTTGATACACATCCTTATACAGCCCTGTTTGGTCAACAACAGTAACATTGCGCATATCGGCACCCGAGAAGAGTGTTATAAATGCCGGTATGCAACACAGCAATACCATAAGTATGGGTGTGAGCAGCGTCATAACAAGAAACGATTTCTTTCTCACACGCGACATATATTCGCTTTCTATAATAAGAGGTATTTTACTCATAATCTGTACATTTAATCACATTAAACCGTTGCATTTGTATTCTCGCCCACAGTATCGATAAATATTTCGTTCATCGAAGGCAATATCTCGTCGAATGTGGCGAGTTCATTATGTTGCATCAGGGCAGTTATCAGTTCGTTGTTGGTAATAGCACCGTTGTTTTTGCGCACAATGGCAGTGTTATGACCGGCCAAAACATTCTGCTCAAGCACATCATATAGTTGGTTGCTCTCTATACGAGCATCGTTGGCGAATGTGACTTTAAACAGATGCTTTTTATGCGATTGGCGTATGCCGTTAATCTCGCCTTGCAACACGACGCGCGAACGATTGATGAGGGTAATTTCATCGCATATCTCCTCGACCGAACTCATATTGTGTGTCGAGAATATAATGGTAGCACCCTCTTTGCGCAACTCGAGAATCTCTCTCTTCAACAGATTGGCGTTAACAGGGTCAAATCCACTGAAAGGCTCATCGAAGATAAGTAGTTGAGGACGGTGTATCACAGTTGCGATAAACTGTATTTTTTGCTGCATACCTTTCGACAACTCTTCAACTTTCTTCTTATCCCAATCGGCGATATCGAATTTTCCCAACCAATACTTAATGCGCTCCTTGGCATCAAGGCGCGACAGACCTTTCAATCGGGCAAGGTACATAAGTTGCTCGCCCACCTTCATTTTCTTGTAAAGTCCACGTTCCTCGGGCAGATATCCGATATGCTCTACATCAGAAGGCACTGACAATCGGCCATTGATGTACACTTCGCCACTATCGGGGCCTGTTATATGATTGATAATGCGTATAAGCGTAGTTTTACCTGCGCCATTGGGCCCCAACAATCCGTAAATAGAATTTTCGGGAACCTGAATCGTTACATCATCAAGCGCCTTATGCGAGGCGTATTGCTTGACAATGTTTTTTGCTTCGAGATAATACATAAATTTTCTTGCTATTTCTATGATTATTGCAATGTTTACTTATTGCAAAGGAAAATAATATTCTGCAATAACACAATATTTAAGTACATAATTATTGTTATTCGATAACAAGCGTTTGCATATCGACCCTTTGTGTGAGCAGTATTATATAAGCAGCAACCGGCCATAGGTAGTACATAAAAAAAGCCTCGCACCGAGTGCGAGGCTTGCTACTATAACGTAAAATCGAAGGATTAAGCGTTAACCGAAGCCATATGAGCGATGAGGTCGAGAACTTTGTTAGAGTAACCAATCTCATTGTCATACCAAGATACAACCTTAACGAAAGTATCGGTAAGAGCGATACCGGCTTTAGCGTCGAAGATAGAAGTGCGAGTGTCACCGAGGAAGTCAGAAGAAACAACAGCATCTTCAGTGTAACCGAGGATACCCTTCAACTCACCTTCAGCAGCCTCTTTCATAGCAGCGCAAATCTCGGCATAAGAAGCAGGTTTAGCCAAGTTAACAGTCAAGTCAACAACCGAAACGTCGAGAGTGGGGACACGCATAGACATACCGGTGAGTTTACCGTTAAGTTCGGGGATAACTTTACCTACAGCCTTAGCAGCACCTGTCGAAGAGGGGATGATGTTGCCGCTTGCAGCGCGACCACCACGCCAGTCTTTCAAAGAAGGACCGTCAACAGTCTTTTGAGTAGCAGTAGTAGAGTGAACTGTAGTCATCAAACCGTCAGTGATACCAAACTTGTCGTGCAAAACTTTAGCGATAGGAGCCAAGCAGTTAGTAGTACAAGAAGCGTTCGATACGAATTGAGTACCTTTAACGTAAGTCTTCTCGTTAACACCACAAACGAACATAGGAGTATCGTCCTTCGAAGGAGCCGACATTACAACATATTTAGCACCGGCCTCGATGTGTGCTTGCGCTTTCTCTTTAGTCAAGAAAAGACCGGTAGATTCTACTACATATTCAGCACCAACCTCATTCCATTTCAAATCGGCGGGGTTACGCTCAGCAGTCACGCGAATTTCGTTACCGTTAACGATAAGTTTGTTGTTCTCAACATCAGCCTCGATAGTACCATCGAATTGACCGTGCATAGTGTCATATTTGAGCATATAAGCCAAATAATCAACGGGGCAAAGGTCATTGATACCTACGATTTGGATATCGTTTCTCTTTTGAGCGGCGCGGAAAACAAAGCGTCCGATACGGCCGAAGCCATTAATACCTACTTTAATCATTGTAATAAAGATTTTAATGTGTTTATTATAATCTGTTAGTTTCTACAAGTAATATACATTATATTTATAAAATTTCACTATCTTTGCACTCAGTCGATGCTCGGTTATTATGTATAACAAACATCTTAAACAAGTGGCTCGATGCAGTTGCAAAATTTTATGTGACAAAGGTAGTAATTTTTTAGAGAAAATGGTTACAAGTTATGCAAAATTTAAAAATGTTATGCAAACTTGTGCATAACTTACCCACTATTTTGCCAACTCGACCTTACAACACGCTGTAATTTAATTGTATAACACTATAAATAATGTAATTATGAGTTTTTTGAGTGATTTTAAAGCATTTGCTATGAGAGGTAACGTTATCGATATGGCAGTCGGTGTTATTATCGGTGGTGCATTCGGTAAGATTGTTACTTCAGTTGTTAACGACATTATTATGCCTCCTATCGGCTTGCTCGTTGGTGGTGTAAACTTTACAGACTTGAAGTGGGTTATGAAACCTGCCGAACTGAACGAAGCCGGCGAAGAGGTGGTTGCTGCCGTTACACTTAATTATGGTAACTTCTTGCAACAAACATTCGACTTCCTCATTATCGCTTTCTCTATCTTCTTGTTCATCAGTCTTATCAAGAAGGTTACTGAGAAGAAGAATGTTGAAGAACCTGCTCCCGAGCCTGCTCCCGAACCCGAGCCTTCAAACGAAGAGAAGTTGCTCACCGAAATTCGTGACTTGTTGAAAAACAAATAAGAAATTCTCTTCATATAACACAAGCAGCCTGCACTTATCGTGCAGGCTGCTTGTGTTATGTAGGTACAACAGGTACGCTTACGGCGTGAGCCTCACCTACTACATTATTAATTGTTGCGATACGATTAGTATTGCTCCTTTTCGTTGGGGAAATCGTGGCTCTTCACATCTTGTATATATTGTTGCACAGCCTCGGTAATAACGGTATTGAGGTCGGCATAACGACGCAAGAAACGGGGAGAGAAGTTCTTGTTGATGCCCAACATATCGTGCATAACAAGCACTTGACCATCAACACCACCACCGGCACCGATACCTATAACCGGTATAGTGAGTTCTTGTGCCACACGAGCAGCCAAGTGGGCAGGAATTTTCTCCAAGACAAGTGCAAAGCAACCCAACTCCTCGAGCAAGTGGGCGTCCTCAATGAGTTTTTGAGCCTCGGCCTCTTCACGCGCACGCACTGCATAGGTACCAAACTTATTGATTGATTGGGGTGTAAGTCCCAAGTGTCCCATAACGGGAATACCGGCACACAGGATACGCTCGATACTCTCGAGCACCTCCGAGCCTCCCTCGAGTTTGATACAATCGGCGTGTGTTTCTTTCATAATGCGAATAGCCGAAGCCAAGGCCTCCTTGGAGTTACCTTGATATGTACCAAAGGGCATATCGACAATAACCAAGGCGCGCTTAACACCTCTTACAACCGACTTACCGTGATATATCATTTGATCGAGTGTCATAGGCAGTGTTGTAACGTTACCTGCCATAACATTCGATGCCGAGTCGCCTACAAGAATAACATCCATACCGGCTTGGTCGATAATCGAAGCCATTGAGTAATCGTATGCTGTGAGCATCGATATTTTCTCACCACGTTGTTTCATCTCAAAGAGTCGGTGGGTTGTTACCTTGCGATTATCCTCTATGTATGTTGACATTTTTGTGTACAGTTTTACGAGTGTCTCTCGATGTTGTACGTTAATATGTGTATAACCAAATGCAAAGGTATATCTATTTTTTTAAATAGCATATCATTTGTCACACGAAATAACTCTTTACAACTATGTGGGGTTTATAATTGTTTTGATGATATAAATTTGTACATTTGTAAACGAAATATACAGCACAATGAAAGATTCCGACATCAGCACATCACGCCCACCCCGTTGGTTTGTTGCCGTGTTAAGCATTATGACACTGCCCATCCTTGGTTATACCCTATTCTGGGCATACCTCAAGGGGCACACAGTTGCAGGCATCAACGACGATATGATGCAATTTCTTGTATATGCACTACCGGTATATATCATAGCATCGCAATGGTTGAGTTATTGGATATACAACGAGCGCAAGAATATAGCGTGGGTATTACAAGCGATGTTGCTGATAACCTATGCACTGTGTGTGTGGTTGATGCACCTTGCCGGTGCTTTTTGACTCGGTATATTACTGCTCCTTGCCGGCCGAGTTTTCGCCCAGACTGCACGCTGCCAAGCAAGTTACAGCCAAGGCCAAGAGGTATAGAGCCTCAGTGGCTTCAATTTGTTTCATACCCAACAGGGTAAGCACACCAAGACCGAGGCCTAAAGCCACACAACGAAAGATTAGTAGAGGGAGTTTCTTGTCAATTTTCATAATACCTATATTATAAGTTATACTTGTGTAATACAAGTGAAAAATAAGAAAGAGTGCACCTTATACAAGATGCACTCTGCTATGCTGTACTACGACACAGTGTATCGATAATTATTCAGCACTTTCAGCGGGAACTTCAGCAGCCTCCTCTGCGGGAGCCTCTTCTGCAGCAGCAGCAGCGGCAGCGGCTTCGGCAGCAGCACGAGCAAGTTCTGCTTTCTTGTTAGCAACGCGCTCAGCGATGGCTTTGTTAACTTCTTTTTCAGCCTCAAGACGAGCAGCAGCAGCAGCCTTTGCAGTCTCACGGTTTTTGTTTTTCAAAGCCGAAGCAGCGTTGTTCTTGCTCTCCAACCACGCTTGGAAACGTTGCTCAGCAACTTCCTCGGTGAAAGCACCTTTCTTAACACCACCCATAAGGTGTTTTTTCAACAAAACGCCTTCGTGAGAGAGAATGCTACGAACTGTGTCGGTGGGTTGAGCACCTGTGTTAAGCCAATACAAAGCACGCTCGAAATTCAAATCTATTGTAGCAGGATTAGTGTTCGGATTATAAGAACCTACCCTTTCAATAAATTTGCCATCACGTGGCGCCCTGCTATCGGCGACTACGATTTGATAGAACGCATAGTCTTTACGACCGCGGCGTTGTAATCTGATTTTTGTTGCCATTTGAAATTTGTTTTTAAATGTTATTTTGCATTAGCGGGTGCAAAGATAATCTATTTTGGCGAGTTACGCAAATTTTTCAAGCAATAAAAGTTACAACTGTTTTTCCTGACAGTCCTGACAGTCCGAATAACCGTTGCACCTTGTTGCTTGCGTTATTATATACGATCCAGCACTTTTACTATCAACTCGCCTATCGACGACTTATAGTTGGTATTGGAGTGGTGAGCCACACGGTTGGCTATAATCATACACACGGTCATAGCACGGTGTCCCATAAGGGCTGCCAATCCGGCGAGTGCCGAACTCTCCATCTCGTAGTTGGTAACAACAAAACGGTCGTGCTTGAAGGCTTGAATTTTCTCATTCAACCGCGGATCGGCAAGAGGTATGCGCAATTCACGACCTTGAGGGCCATAGAAGCCGTTGGCCGATATGGTAACTCCACGCACCATATCGTCAAGGCCTATTTGTGCCACCAAGTCGGCATCGTTGTCTATAACGTAAGGACGCGCCCACAGGGGATTCCATTTTACTTGTTGGCAGAAGTCCTCTTCAAAGTCGAGGTCGCACACATCATTGCGTCCGTCATAGAAGTTAAGCACGCCGTCAAATCCGATAGACTTTTCGGCAATAACGTGTGTGCCTATGGGAACGTGAGGTTGCAAGCCACCACTTGTACCCACACGCACCATTGTAAGGGTGCGATGCTCGGGTTTCTCATAGCGTGTTTCAAAGTCGATATTGGCAAGGGCATCCAACTCGTTTACCACGATATCGATATTGTCGGTACCTATACCGTGCGATATACACATCACCTTCTTACCTTTATATATACCACCGATGGTATGAAATTCGCGACTTGATACCTCGAAGGTCTTTTCATCGAAATATGAGGCTACCAAATCGACACGACCGGGATCGCCTACAAGAATAATTTTATCGCATAATTGGTCGGGGTGTATATGTATATGAAAAGCACTGCCGTCGGGGTTGATAATAAGTTCCGACTCGGGAAAATGTTTTTGGGAATTTTTTGTTGTCATAATGTTACATTTAAAGGGTTAAAGAGGGTGTGTCAAAGATGGTCTTGACACACCCCTATACTATTACAACAATTATCTTACTTTATTTATCGGCTTTCTTACACGAACGTTTGCAAGTGCGTTTGGGCTTCTCGACCTCAACAGCCACCTCGACCTTGGGTTCACTCTCTTTCACCGCCTTGACAGTCTTGGCCTTGGCAGTGCGAGCCGATTGCTTCTCGGTGCGAGCCGATTTGAGTTCTTTTTCGAGTTGCTCAATCTCTTCCGATTGGTTACGGATTGTTGTAAGCAAGGCGTTCAACTCTTCGTTCTCAATCTGTGTGGGATATTGTTCCTCAACACGAACGATGAAGTCGCTCAACACATTCATATAGTTGGTGAACGCATCGAAGGGGCTTTCGTATGGGCTGTACGAACTCTTGCCCGAGCCATACTTGGTTGACATAAAGAAGAAGTGGTCGCTGGCTTGCAAGTAGTTCCAGTCTTGCTTGATACGACGATCGTCGCACATACGCACGCGCTCGGCAAGTGCATACAACTTGTGGAATGCCTCATTCTGCAAGCGATTGCCCAACCAAGTACTTACGTCGCGAGCCTCATCCGTCCACGACATAGGATAAGGAACAGAGAGCGCATCTACGGGGCGTAACTTGGTTACAGCCTCGGTGGGTGTCACAAAGCCTATACCGGCCTCTTGCGCATAGCGTGGCAATGCCTTGAGGAAGTCGAAGATACCCGATTCACGCGATTGAGCCTCGCCCAACGCTTCACAGTTCATAAATATATTTACGACAGCCTCTTCGGCAGGAGTTGCAGCCACCCAAGAGATATACTTCTGTGCATTGAGGGGATATTCGCTCCACTCGGTGTCGGAGAAACGACGTGCAATATCGTCGGTAAACTTGTCGTTACGCAACAATATCTTGAGTTTGGGCGCAGCAATCGAGTTGTACAGATAGTTGGGGCTTTTCCAACCGAGTATGTGCTTGGCACCTTCGGTAATAACGCCTTTGAAGCCCATACCCACAATCATCGAAGCGATTTCGTCGGAGAAAATCAACTCGGTATTACGGAATACTTTGGGTTTCTGGCCAAATAGAGCATATATCTTTTCGTCGTGAGCCTTCACTTGCGCACGAAACTCCTCAATGTCCGACAATGAGGCCAACGAGTGAGCGTAAGTTTCGGAGAGAAATTCCACATAACCTGTTTTAGCCAAGTCCTTAAGCGCCTCTACCAATTCGGGTACATACATCTCCAATTGTTCAAGGACAACACCCGATACCGATATGGCTGCTTTGAACTTTCCACCGGAAGTTTCAACCATCTCTTTAAGAGCCTCGACAGTGGGCAGATATGAGTTGCGTGCGATGCGTGTAATGACATCATCGTTGGCAAAGTCGTCGTAGTAATAGTGGTCGCGACCTATATCGAAAAAGCGATAACGTTTCAAGCGAAACGGTTGGTGCATCTGAAGGTATAAACAAATACTTTTCATAATATATGTGGTATTTTTATTATCGGTAATAGTGTTAATAGTTTTGCAATACTTTGTTATATATGTCAATAACTTTCTGTCCGGCATACTTCCATTTAATCTCATTGACCTCGGCCTCGCCTTCAATGCGCAAGTGGTCGTAGAGGGCTTGGTTGTGTGTGATAGAGTAAATGGCATCGGCCATAGCATCGATATCCCAATAGTCGGTTTTTATAACGTTGTCGAGAATCTCGGCACAACCCGATTGCTTCGATATAATCGAAGGCACGCCCACCTGCATTGCCTCAAGGGGCGATATACCGAAGGGCTCGGATACCGAAGGCATCATATACACATCGCTTGCCTTGAGCATCTCATATACTTGCTTGCCACGCAGGAAGCCGGGGAAGTGGAAACGATCGGAAATACCTCGCGATGCAACAAGGTCGATCATCTGATTCATCATATCGCCACTACCGGCCATTACGAAGCGAACGTGGCTCGAACGCTCGAGTACGCGAGCGGCAGCCTCAACAAAGTATTCGGGGCCCTTCTGCATTGTGATACGTCCGAGGAAGGTTACAACCTTATCCTTGGTATTGCGAGGCATCTCTATCGCCTTTATCTCATCGCTCAAGGGTGTAACAGCATTGTGAACAGTCGAAACCTTGGCAGGGTCGATGTGATACTTTTCGATAACCGTGCGACGGGTAAGGTCGCTCACGCACATAATATGGTCGGCATTGAGCATACCGTCGCGTTCGATGGCAAACACCGTAGGATTGACATTGCCACGGCTACGGTCGAAGTCGGTGGCGTGAACGTGTATTACCAAGGGCTTGCCGGTTATCTGCTTGGCGTGTATGCCGGCAGGATATGTGAGCCAGTCGTGCGAGTGAATGATATCGAACTCGGTGGCTCGCGCTATGACACCGGCTACTATCGAGTAGTTGTTTATCTCCTCAATAAGATTGTCGGGGTAACGACCCGAAAACTCGATACACCCCAAATCATTGGTGTTAAGATAGTTAAAGTCGGCATAAATATGGTTGCGCAAGTGGAAGTACAACTCGGGCTCCATACAGTATCCGTAGCGATTCTTCACATAGTCATAATCGACATCGCGCCACGCTACAGGCGTATTGCCTGCACCTATAATGCGAGCAAAACTTGTGTCTTCATCGCCGTGTGGTTTGGGTATAACAAAGGTGATATCCATATCTCCACACTCCCACATTCCTTTCACAAGGCCATAACTGGCTGTTCCAAGACCACCGAGAATATGTGGAGGGAATTCCCACCCGAACATTAGTGCTTTCATAATATTTGATTAGATATTATACTTTTTCAACGAATGTAATACTCGCAACACTTCACCTACGTTGGCTGCAAAACTGATTGCTCCACGCGCTGTGTATGGAGGATTGCCATCGAACATCTCGGAGAGCGAACCTATACACTTGTCGGAGAGGTCGTCTTCGTAACCTATGAGCATACGCTCGATAAAGGCTACACCACCCATACCGAAGATGCGCAGATAGGCATCGGCATAAGCACCCATCAACCACGGACGGGCAGGGCCTTGATGTTGCGACAAGGCACGCTCCTCGGGCGAGCCGGTGTACCAAGGACGATAGCCCCAACTCTTGGGACTGAGCGAGCGTATGCCTTGGGACGTGAGCAACTCTTTGGTGACAATATCGAGTATCGCCTTGCGCTGGCGACGCTCAAGGGGTGAATATTCGAGCGAAATGGCTATGAGCATATTGGGGCGTACGCTCCAATCGGTCATATTGCCATCGACATAGTCGTAGAGGTAGCCATAATCGTTGAGGAATGTGGCAGGGAACGATTCGTCCATCTTCTCGGCGAGTGCGCGCCATTGCGCTACATCGATAGTTGCATTGTTATTCTCGGTCATCAGGTTGATGGCAAACTTCAGTGCGTTGTACCACAAACCGTTTATCTCAACAAGATAGCCACTACGAGGATTGACAGGATTGCCATTAAGGGTGCTGTTCATCCACGAAATGATGCGGTCGCGACCGTTGGCATATAACAGGCCGTTGGGATGCACAGCAAGGTTGGGATGCCCTCCTGCAATGATATAGTTGACAAGGTCGGTTATAAACTTACCATACTTCTCATAGCAAGCAGCCACACCCACTTCGCGCGCATAGTGTTGCATAGCCCATATAGCCCACAGAGGCACATCGGGCACTTCTAACTCGCGTATCATAGCATCGCGCTTGCCATCTTTCATAAATCGGCGCAAGGCTTTCTCGGCTGTCTTCATTGTAGCCTCAAATGCCTCTACATCGCCTATGGCCAACGAACAGCCGGGCAATGCAAGGAATTGGTCGCGAGCGCGAACACCAAACCAAGGATAACCTGCCAAGATATAGAGGTCCTTGCCTTGACGGAAATAGAACTGCTCGGCCGAGTTCTTAAGGCAGTTGAAGAAACTGTTTCGGGGTGTACGATTCTCTATCTCTTCGTTGTAGAGGCGAGTGAGCGAACGAGGCTTTGCCTCCTCGACACCGGCCGAGAATATAATACTCTCACCCTTCTTTATAGGCAACTCAAAGTAACCCGGTACAAAGAGGTCTTCTTTATACGGCTCTTCGCGCTCTTGGTCTTTGACATACTCTATACCTTTGTACCAATGAGGGTCGTAAACAAACTTGGGTTGCTTGCTGCATTGCATATACAATCGGGGGTAGCCCTTGTAAAGACAGCAACTGATGCCGTTGGGTACCTCCTCGTAACTCTTATCGATAACTTCATTCTCAACGCACAAGTCGTTGGCAGAACGGAAAGCGAGGAAAGGACGGAATTGCAATGTCGTGGGCGAATGTGCATCGACAAGCGTATATTTGATGAGTATCCTGTTTTGATGCTCTTCAAAAACTTTCTCTTTGGTCATAATAACGCCACCCACACGATAGGTTGTCTGGATAGTGTCATCGCAATTAAACTCACGTATGTACTTGTGGCCATTGGGGCTGAAACAGCCGCCTTGGTACTTGTGCAAGCCGAGGTTGAAGGGCGCACCGTGTTGGATAACTGTTTCGTCGAGCGATGAGAGCAATACATAATTCTCGTTGTCAAACTCGGGAATAGGTATCACCAAGAGTCCGTGCTGCTTACGCGTGTTACAATCGACAATTGTGGTACAATGATAAGCACCCGAACGGTTGGTGCGCAACAACTCTTTACGCAACGACTGCTCAAGGTTTATCATCAACCTTTTGTCAAATTTAAGATAGCTCATATTTTTATAGAATCAGGTTAACTATTTAGCAATGCTACATTATTAATATAGCCATTTCAGCCTACGAATTTATACAAATTGAGTTGAAAAAGCAAACATTTGATTGCGAAAAAATATAACCATCTTTTCACAAACCACGCAACAGTTTATAGCACAACCAATTAGACAAAATAGCAATTTGTAATTTTTATATAAAAAAACGCCCCGATAGCGGGGCGTTGATTACATATTGTTATCGACAAGCGTCTGTTTGACAACAATTATTGCACTGTTGCGATGAAACGCACGAGGTTGTCAAGGAACATCTTGATAGATACGGCCAAGAGCATTACTCCGAAGAATTTGCGCGATACATACACGCCACTCTTGCCCAAGATACGCTCAAGCAGATATACATTCTTAAGCACAAAGAATACCACAACAATGTTGAGCAACAAACCGATAAGGATATT
>JAFXIZ010000071.1 GCA_017532725.1 Bacteroidaceae bacterium | reverse complement strand
TAATTGACAACTTGCTATATTTATGCAACGGTACAGTGCGAGTGTGTATTGTGTGAATGGATGAATAATAACTATCGGATGGTTTTACGGTATAGTCGAAGTATGTATCGTTGTATAAAGCACCTTGAGGAACTTGAAAGTACATCTCATCGGTGGCATACTCATTATCGTGATTGTATGCAAAGAGTACACCCGAAGGAGCATCGGGCTGTACGGATGATTTCTTTCCAACTATAGCAAAGCGCACCACCGATTTGTTGCCGTACAGGTCGGTCAATTCATATCGGCAATTATAAGTACGTTGCTTATCGATAAGAATTGTTCCGTCGGCCGACACTGAGTCATAAATAGTAGATAACTTATTGCCGGGTTGCTTGTATGTGCGCATAACAGCAGAGCCTTTATTACTGCGCAACTCGTGATAATCGATAAATGAGTTGATGTAACGAGTCTCGGCAAAAGTGATACTATCAACCGTTGTTTCATATATGATGTTGTCATCAACAATACAGCGTACACTGCGCACACCATAAATATTGGTAGTGCCATTCATACGGTCGTAGGCCTTAATACCTAATGATACCCTACCCCATGCCTCAAAGTCCGACTTGCATTTATAACTGTTTGCTCCCTCACTTACTACCTGCCTTGTCGCTTTAGGAACGCGCATACCATTCTCTACAGCATCGTGTCGGTACAACGCCACCAAGCGAGGCTCTGGGGCTATGTTGTCTTTAATTTGCTTTTTATACCACGGTAGAGGGTCTATAGGAGATTCACTCTTGGTGTGACGTATCTCGAAATGCAAATGAGGGCCACCCGAAGAGCCACTGTTGCCACTTAAGGCTATTTTCATTCCACGTTTTACAGGCAGCACGCCGGGCGCAAACGTAGTATCTATGGCAAATGATTCTTTACGATATTGTAACGAAAGCACTGTATCGGCTATAAAAGAGGCAAACTTATCGAGGTGGGCATATACAGTAGTGTAGCCCGAAGGATGATCGATATATAACGCCTTACCATAACCCCAAGGCGACACGGCAATGCGCGATACATATCCATCATCGGCAGCATATACATTGAGGCCTGTGCGACCTTGTGTTTTGAAATCGAGACCCGAATGAAAATGATTGGCACGCAATTCGCCAAAATTGGCACTCAACAACAATGGCACACCAAGTGGCGATACAAAAGTTGCTTTCTCACCTTGTGCGTGAGAAAGTACGACCACCAGCAGGCAGCATAATGTCAATACAACTTTTTTCATTGTAGGCATAATAGGTTACAAAATTAAGAAATATTACTCGAAATTCCTACTTGTAGGCATAAAAAGAAAATCGATGTTTTTCGATAGTGCAAAGTACCTCATAATGAATATCCTACACTATTCATTGATGAGATATAAAAAGTTTTTTCAAAAAAATAGTGCAAAACTATTGCGTAGTTCTGCAAAAACATCTATCTTTGCAATCGCAAAAGCAAAAGTGCTATGCAGAACAAATTTGAAATGGTGCGTTAGTTCAGTTGGTTAGAATACATGCCTGTCACGCATGGGGTCACGGGTTCGAGTCCCGTACGCACCGCAAGAAAGAAGCCTATAGGGCTTCTTTTTTTGTATATCCACCAAGCAAAATGCCGGCTTATTGGTCGAAATGCCGTACTGCTTATGACTGTGAAGTTATAGAGATATTTGTGCAGCGTAGCCATTATCAGGCTGTCACATACATTATTGCTCATAGTAATGACACAAAAAATGAGAGCCACTAAAATTCGCGACTCTCATTTTTCTATTATATAAATCGACAATTTTAACGGTTATTTTGCAGGTGCTTGAAATTTTGCAGCATCTATGGTAGTGCCTGTTTTTATTTGGCTCATTTCGTATGTGTTGCTTATTCCATTAAACTCGGTCATCTTCATATATACGAGTATAAGGCTCTTTGCATCATACACAAGATCAATTTGCGCATAACCTTTGGCCTTCTTCTCGCGACTTACAAGTGTAACCTCGTAACCTTTACTACCCTTTTGCGCAGTAATATCAGCATTGTTTTGTTGTGCCAAGTCAGCCACTTTTCCACGCACACACGACAAGAGTGTATTGCTCAAACTTGCCATAGGTTTGTTTTTGGCAGTGTTATAGAGTCTGGCGCGCTTACCTTGTTTCATATAGAACTGCTCGCCATTGATAACAAGCAAATCGCTCGACGGCTCATTATAATACATAGCCATTTTGTCGTTATCGGCAATATAAAGTGTGCCTTCTGTTACTATCTGCTTGTCGGTAGCAACAAGATGTTTTGTTTGTACAAAGTGTGCCTCGATATTGGGCATACCGGCATTGGCACTCTCAACTTTTTGTAACAATGCGTTATCTTGTGCTTGTAGCACAATAGCGAATAACGACATTACTGTTGCGAATAAAATCTTTTTCATATCTCTCATTATGAATATAAACCACCATTAATAGAAATACATTGGCCTGTTATGTAACCAGCCTTATCCGACACCAAGAAGCCCACCAATTCGGCAACCTCCTCAGGCTCTCCAAAACGGTTGAGAGGAATGGTTTTGGTAAGTTCTTGTTCGTTCAATCCATCAACCATATCGGTACGGATAAATCCGGGAGCGACAGCATTTACAGTTACTTTTTTGCGTGCCACCTCTTGTGCCAAAGCCTTTGTGGCTGCTATCATACCACCTTTGGCTGCCGAGTAGTTGCATTGTCCTGCAATACCACTCAAGCCCGATACCGATGCCATATTGACGATGCGACCACATTTCTTAACGAGCATCTTTTGCAACAAAGGACGTGTAACGTTGTAGAAACCTTTCATTCCTATACCCATTACTTTATCCCAATCATCCTCCTCCATCCACAGCAAGAGGTTATCTTTGCGAATACCGGCATTGTTAACAAGAACTTCGATAAACTCATCTTTATGAGCCTCTTGCCAGCCCTCCAAAGCAGCCACTACTGCGGCATTGTCACTTACATCAAACTTGAGTAACTCACCGGTGCTGCTGGCTTCTTCTATTAACTGCAATGTCTTTATCGCTTCGCCTTCGTTAGAAACATAGTTTACAATAACGTGATAGCCCATTTGCGCCAATTTTACACAAATAGCACGTCCTATACCTCGGCTTCCACCTGTTACTAATGCACATTTCATAATTTGTATGTTTTATATGTTTATCTCTTTTCTAATAGTTTCCAATCCCAATATCTCGGCGCAAGTATATAACGATGTCATCGAAACACCCATAATACCGTGCAGATTGAGGTTTTGTCCTGTCTGCAACAAACCCGGCACAGGAGTGCGAGGGGTAAGCATTGTCATAATAACGTTGTCATAATCCTTGCGTATGCCGTAAGCACAACCTTGATTGGTTGTTGTGTAGTTGTGGTAGGTCAACGGAGTGCTTGTATATATATGTTCTATGGCATCTCTCAAGTGAGGCAAACGATGTTCTATCAACTGCAAGCACTGCTCGGTTTTGGCTTGCTTGAATGTTACATAGTCCTCACCACGACGACCGGCAGGTTTATCGGCCCACTTGACAACTTCTTGCCAACTCATAGGCGACAGCAAATCAATGCTCGGAGTATATGTTACATCATCGGGTTGTGCCGGCATACTTACCAATACACTCTCTGTTCGGTCAAATCGAACATTCCACATATCGGTATCGGCCTTGTGAACAAATATATTCTTGTTGATATATGGCAATGAATCTTTTTTGAGCAGAATGTTGGCAGTAAACATCCCGAATGTATTTTCCAATGATTTAATACGACGGCGATAGATAGGTCGCATCATACTCCCCTCCTCTACCAACGATACAGTAAGGGCAGGATGCACATTCGATATCACCCAATCGGCCTCATAGAAGTTGCCGTTATCGGCTCTTACGCCTGCTACACGGCCATCCTTCTCTACTATAGATATTACAGCCGTAGCCGTAATTACCGAGCCTCCCATACGCTCGATGCTGTGAGCGAGTTTGTCAACAAGTTGTTGCCCACCACCCATCAATCGCCACGAACTGCGAATAAACGAGTCGTTGATTTGGGCAAAGGTATAAAGAGGCAATGTGTCGGCCTTTAATTCCATCTTGAGCGATGCACCCGAAAGGACTTGTCGCAATATGGGATCTTGAATAGTTTCGGTCAGGAACTTGTAAGCCGATTGTGCAAAATAAGTATTCGACAGCGATTTCTCGCCCTCTTTCAATTTTAGGTTGTCAAATATATGATCGCCTACCCTCTTTAATAATGCAATATAGTTTTTCAACCCTTCGCGCTCGTGTGGGAAGTATTCGACCAATCGATTATAGAAGTTGTTGTGCCCCATTGCATAGGGATACGACTTGTCGCCTATAACAATTTCGTCGAAGCAATCGGCATCCAACTTTTTCCAAGGCAATGACATTAGGTCGAAGTAGGTAAAAAGTCTATTCAAGGCCTCACCTTCGCCCAATGCGCCAACGTAATGAAAGCCTGTATCGAATAGCGTACCACGACGAGCAAAAGATTGCAGGCATCCACCAACAACACGTTCCTGCTCAAGTACAGTTACATCATAGCCATTCTTGGCAAGTATATAACCACACTGCAAGCCACCCAATCCGGCACCTATTATAACGACTCTGTTATTTTTCATTATTTATGCGTTTGGCAAAAAATTTAAATCGCATCATAAATCGGAACAACGCCGGTTCAAGTATATAAGTAAGCAATATGGTTGCACTCATACCTATAAGTGTACTTACACCTATCGATTTAATGGCAGGATGAGTAGCAAACAACAGTGAGCCAACAACCACTATCAGCACAAATGCCGAGAAGAATATAGCCGTTTTATGATATGTAAGCAGATTTTGGTCGCTGCCACTTGCTTGTGCTATAAGTCCCTTCATAACAAAGATACTATAGTCCACACCGATACCGAATATAAATGTAGCAATAACAATATTGATGAGATTAAATTGTACGCCGAAGATACCCATTATTCCTTGTACAACATACCAACTCAATCCCATAGGCATAAAGGCAATGAGTGCTATAGGAAGGCTACGGAACGACAGTAGCAATATGATGAATACAAAGAGTGATGATATACCCAAGATGGTATTAAAGTCATCATTAAGTATCTTAACCATATCACTCGTATAGTAGAATGGGTCGATAACTATAGCGTGAGGAACAGCAGCAACGGCATCGTTAACAACCGATTTTACCTCGGGTTTCATTTGCACCGAAGTAAATACCATAAACTTACCATTCGTTTCCTCAATATAATTCGATAACAATTCAGGAGGGAACACCTCGGCATCGTAGAGCGATGCAGGCTCATAATCGGCCTCTATCATAGCATAGAAAGGTGCAAACATCTCGGCAGGCAAGTTATTGGCGTTAGCAGTGCTTATAATAATTTGACGCACTTCAGCCACACGTTGCTCACTCCAATATTCACGCCACATTGCAATGCGTTCTTCCTGCACATCGGTGGGAATAAATAGTTGGGTTGTCTTGGTGTAACTTATAATAGTGCTATCTTGCGACAATGAATCGAGCGTTTCGACAAGTGCATTGTTATAGAACAAGGCTTCATCGAGGTCTTCGGCAGCAACGGCATAGTACATCGATGCATTATTACCATATATTTTATCGGCATACAATTGTTGCGAACGAATAACTTTCGGCTCATTATAACCTATATTGCGCAGGTCACTATCGAATGTTACCCACGATGCTGTAAAGAGTGTTATAACGCAAATTACTTCGACAACAATACGCAACCAACGTTTACGGTCGATAGGATAACTGTTTATCTTATCTAAAATAGCAAAGGCCTTTTCAGAGCGTTTACTGCCACCTTTTTTAAAGAAATGGGGCAAGAATACAAGAGCAAAAAATGTAGTTCCCATCATTGCAAAAGAGGCAAACAAGCCAAAGTCTTGCAACAATTCACTCTCGGTAAACAGCAAGCCCAAGAATGCGCCAATAGTAGTCAAACAGCCCAAGAAAACAGGTGTGGCTTGATCCTTGATGATTTGTACAGGATCATCCATATATTTGTAGTGCGTGAGAACGTGCAGACAGTAACTCAAAGCGACACCCATAATAATTGCGCCAATACCCAACGCCATCAACGACATATCGCCTTTGAGCCAATACATACAAGCCAATGCCATAAACACGCCATAAATAATGGGTGCTAATAACATAAACATAGTTGACTTATTCTTGAAACACCAACCTATCACTATGCAAATGATAATAAGTGATATACCTACAGTCAAGAGCAAGTCACCTTTGATTTGTCGAGAGTTAAATACACTCTGTACAGGTGCACCATGAAAGAGAATCTCGACATCGGGATTTGCTTCACAGAAAACCTCGATATTCTCCTCAAGCATATCTATCAAAGAGGTACCGGCTTTAGAATCGAATGAGTTAAAGTTGGGCGATAAGAAAGCGACCAATGTTGTACTGTCGGGCGAATAAAGATGACTATCAATGATTTTATAACCACCCATTCCGTTGAGCAACTCCTTGCCTGTATCCAACAATGCCAATCGCAACGCGGCAGGGTCTTGTGCCACCATAGTAGTGGTGCTACCCTCTTCATCGTTATCGACAAGCGACTTGTTTACTACCATTTGTTGGGCAACTACATCACGTTGTAACAGAGAATCAAATTTTGCATAGCAAGGAGCATCGACAAATGCAGGCACATTGGTCAAGGCGTAATCCAAAGCCATCACCATCATATCATCATCGATCACTTGAAGGACATTATCGATGTAGTGTGTGGCAGTGTCTTGTTCGAGCAATGTAGCGAAGAAATCATCGCTATACACAGCCAAATCTTCGGGCAAAAGTACTTGCTCTTTACCTACAAACTCAATGAAAATTTTGTCTTTAACGCGCAGATTTTCAAACGCCATTTCGCTGGCAGCGGCATTTTGTGATTTAGGCAAGAGTTTTACGATGTTCTCTTCATACTCAAGTTTCAATCCAAAATATACAAAGACAAGCGTACTGACAAGCATCAGTGCGTACATCAACACTCTATTCTTTTCGAAAAAGTGGTATAGTGCAAGTACAATTTTACTCATAGTAATAAGGTTTAATCTTGATTTACCAATTCGGCTTTCATATCCAAGTACTTATCTTCGCCCTTACCGATAGATGCTTTCAGTTTATACACATCATCTATTTGTTCGATAGAGAGTACCACTTCAACTTGAGGATGCTCAATGGGTGTAACCAATGTAGTGAGTCGACACAACTGCAGGTTATTCATAAGCAGTTGCTTGCCAACCACCTGCTCGGCACACTCCTTCACCATCTGTATATTGCACACGCCGGGCGAAACCGGAGTACCCGGGAAGTGACCTTTATACACCTCACAATCGGGACAAAGTGATATGAAAAATCTATGCACATTATCGGTGCATTCTCTACGGTCAATTTTATAATAATTACTTACCAGCATCAGTATTCAATGTTATTTTTCTTTTTCCACTCGGTAAAAAACGCAGGTGATGAAGGCTCAAACTCACCGGCTCGTGTCACAAAGAGTTGGGTAGATTCAGCCGTAAATATCAGCGTATCGTCACACTCTCTTTTGACAACATAGTCAAAGACAAGTTTAGCACCCTTCGTCTGTCTATATGTAATAGTAACCAACAGTACGTCGTCGATGGTGGCAATATGGTGGTAACGCATCTTCATATCGAACATAGGAGCCAAATAGCCACTATTGAATATGTGCATATAGTCCAATCCATATTTATGACAGAACGATTCTCGCGCATCCTCCATATATTCGACATAATGACCGTGCCATACCATCTTAATGGAATCGACTTCTGAAAATCGCACCTTAACGCGTACAGTGTCACTCAGTATCATCTCAGTCATTCTTAATAAAGATTTTCATTTGACAAGTTGCTATGCTACTATCGGCAGAAAATACTTCGGCTGCTATAAGTGTTACACCGGCAGCCTCTCCTACTACACTCAACTTTGTTCTGAGTTGTTCACCCACACGGGGCAATCGTGCAATCTTGCACTTTTTTACCTCGCCAATAAAGCCCAATTTTGGCTCTTCACCCTGAGTATAGGGCTTATAACCGGCAAAGGCAGCAGCCGATTGAGCAATATGCTCTATTATGCCGGGCTCGCGCAGGAGTCCGTCTTGGCAGAAGATGTTATCGGCTGTAATATTCAATCCTGTTTCAGCACCGAGATCGTTGGCATCACAAAAGGTGTCAACCATCACGATAGGTGCTCGTTGGGGAATGAGTTTGAATAACTCACTCCCCTCAAGCAATGGTTTTTGTGTCATAGAATTACATTCTTTCGTGAACGAAGTCATACAAAGCACCGAATGTCTTAACTTGTACCAATTCAGTACCTTTAATCTTCACACCAAACTCGGCGTCGATAAGAGCAACCATATCAACCAAACTGAGGCTGTCGAGTTGCAATGTCTCTTTGATGTCGGCATCGGGAGTAAATTCCGCTGCATCTACTTCAAATTCTTCGCTAAGTACTGTGTTGATTTTTTCAATAAGAACTTCTTTTTCCATTTGTCTGCTATTTTTATGTGTTTATGAAATTATAGATTGCGTATAATAAGAGTTGAGTTTGTACCACCAAAACCAAACGAGTTACTCAAGAACGTATCGAAATGTTTGGTAATAGTTTTGTTGGGAATGAGCAAACGAGCCGAATTTTCATCGGGATTTTCAAAGTTGATGTTTCCGGCGATAAAGTCATTCTTCATCATCAACATTGAATAGATTACCTCACTTGCACCGGCCATCCACATTTCGTGACCTGTTTGCGACTTGGTGCTGGTAACTTCGATGCGACGGTCGCCCAATACGTTGTAAATGGCTTTAGCCTCGTTAGTATCGCCTACAAGAGTAGATGTTGCGTGAGCATTCACATAGCCAATTTCATCGACACTGATGCCGGCACGTTGTATGGCCATCAGTAACGATTTGGTAGGGCCATCAACATTGGGCGAAGATATGTGATCGCCGTTTGAAGAGAAACCATAACTCAATATTTCTCCATAGATGTGTGCGCCACGACGTACTGCCGATTCGTAACTTTCGATGATTACTGTTGCAGCACCACCACCGGGCACCAATCCGTCACGGTCGCGATCGAAGGGGCGACTTGCCTTTGTGGGATCGCTCTCTCTTGTCGAGAATGCCGATATACCATCGAACGAACCTACGGCAAAGGGATTAACCTCTTGTGCGCCACCACAAACAATGATGTCTTGCAAACCGTTTTGAATAAACATTGCACCCAAACCGATTGCGTGACTACCACTTGCACAAGCAGCCGAGATAGAGAGATTGATACCACGCAACTTGAATATGCAACCAAGATTCATTGTAACGGTTGAGTTCATCGATTGGAATATTGCTCCCGAGCCACACAAGGTGGTATCTCTCTTCTCGCGAATCTTATCACAGGCCTCCATTACAGGAACAGTAGAACTGTCATTACCATAGATAAGACCCACATCATTCTTATTGAGGAAATCTTGATCCAACTTGGCATCGCGCAGAGCATCGACTGTAGCACAGTAGGCATACTTGGCCTGTTCGGGCATATACACACGTTGCGAACGGCTCAACTCTTTCTTCAAATCGGGTATTTCGAGTTTGGCTGTCAATGCCGAACGGAATCCCAACTCTTTACGTTCAGGATCAAATACGATGCCCGACTTACCTGTATATAGTGAGTCGCGCACCTCGTCTAAAGTTTTTCCCAAGCACGAGTAAATACCCATACCGGTAATAACTACTCTCTTTTGCATAATATAAATTCCTTAAATATTCTTATTTGTTATTTTATTCAATTGTGCAAACAGTTTTGATTTCAACTCCTGCAAGTTTTTCTTTACATTGCATTGCAGGCTGTTATAACGCAAGTTCTTAACAACGCGTTTAAATGCCTCTTTCCAATTCCACGCAAATATGATAAGCAACGGAGTGATAAGAACGTATGCAATACCATACCATAAATTGACAGTACACCAACCTGTAATAAGTGTTACAAGGCACACCAAGGGGAACATAAACAAGGCGCTCAATGCATACAAGAATGTTCCTTCAAACATACGATCTTTACTATTTTTCTTAAATATTGCCATTGCTACACCATATATAGGGCCTGCCGACAACATTGATGTAATCCACAGTGGCAGCAATAATAGCAGTCCTAACATCTGAAGGATACTGACCAATTGCGACGGCGTACGCTGTATATTGGCAAATGATATACGATACTTTTCGATAGCCGATTTTAACTCATTCGCAAGTGAATATACTTCTGTCACTTGTGGCTCATTCTCAAGTTTTGCAGTCTCAAGGTCGGCATATAGTTTTTGGTCGGAAAGGAGCCTTTCGGGCAATACATTAGGGTTATGATGCTCGATTCGGGCATACTCTACGCCATAACTATTGCGAATAAAGTCTATTGTCTCGTAATTATCGACATCGGTAATATTGAGCATCAAATTGCTTATTTGCTCACGCACCAACTTGTTTACCTCACGTTGTGCTGTGCGAGGTTTTGTCTTGTACAACTCATAGTAAGGTTGCAACGATATAGGTGTTCCAAACTTAACCATAAATTGATTGCGAATGCCGAAATAATGCGAGTAGTGATTGCAAGAAGGAAGTATAAAAACCTCTTTCTCAAACCCACCCATCTCGGCTGCTTCGAAAGCCAACTTGGTGTAACCAAATGAGAAATTGCCCAACCAATGCTTATCTTGGTGGCCTGCCTCGGGGAACATTACAACTGTATTGCCCTCAATAAGTGCAGCCTCGGACATCTTGAATGTTTCATCATTCTTACCCAATGACTCTTCGCCATCGACATTCATACGAAATGCCGGCAGGAGACCTATTGAACGAAAGAACTTATTGGCCAAAGGCGATATCGCAAAGACGTCGGCACGAGTGATAAAATTAATTTTACGGTCGTTGATTGTGAACAATATACCTAAAGGGTCGTTCAAACAGTTTTGGTGATTAGACACTATAAGCAATGGAGTTCCATCGGCCGGTATATTTTCACTATTGATGCTATAGGTTTTCTTGTAGTAAATCTTATTATGCAAGAAGCGCAAGTAAGACTTGAAAACTCTATAAACAAACGGAATTTGGGTATTATTCTCCCTCATACAATGTTCAAGTTTCTTCAATGATGTGATGAATTCGATGCAAATTTAGGTATTTATTACGATAAAGCAAGTTTTCGATTTTAGTAATTACAAATCAATGCACAATATTTAATAATTTGAGCAATCAACACAAAGTATTAATAAATTTATTTAACTCTTTTACATTTTAATTATATTATAATTAACTTATCGCCAAGAAAATAGTAACAGTCCTAAAATTAGAAAATATTTATTTTATCGACAGGGTAGTATTTTATAATAAATGTAGTAAATTTGCACCATATAAAACCGATACTATGAATATCACAGAGAGAAACCAAATTATCAATCTCGTTAAACACGAAGTTGTACCTGCAATAGGCTGTACAGAACCTATTGCTGTAGCCTTGTGTGCTGCATACGCAACCGAGACATTGGGTTGCCGTCCTGAAAAAATAGATGTGCATTTGAGTGCCAATGTACTGAAGAACGCTATGGGTGTGGGAATACCCGGCACAGGTATGATAGGATTACCTATAGCCATTGCTTTGGGCGCACTTATAGGAAAAACAGAATATCAACTCGAAGTGCTGAAAGATTGCAACCCTCAAGAGGTTGAACGAGGCAAAGAGATGATTGACGCCAATTGCATCGATATTAAACTCAAGGAGGGTATTTCCGAGAAGTTATACATTGAAGTTACTTGTCAAGCCAACGGCCATAAGGCAACAGCCATTATAGCCGGCACTCACACCAATGTGCGTTATCTTGCATACGATGATGATGTGCGTATCAATAATGCTGCCACAAGCAGTCAGACAACCGATGAAGAGTGTGTTGAACTCACTATGCAACGCGTATGGGAGTTTGCAACAACAGCCCCTCTTGAGGAGATAGAATTTATTAAAGACTCGGCCCGACTCAATAAGGCAGCAGCAGAATTCTCGCTAAAAGGCAACTACGGACACTGCTTGGGTAAGACTATGCGAGGCAAACTCGAGCAATCGATTATGGGTGATAATACATTTACCCGAGTATTGTCGATGACCTCGGCTGCGTGCGATGCCCGTATGGCTGGAGCAATGGTTCCTGTTATGAGCAATTCGGGTAGTGGCAACCAAGGTATTGCAGCGACAATGCCTGTAGCAATATTCGCCGAGGAAAACGGCAACAACGATGAGCAGTTTATTCGCGCTCTTATGCTCAGCCACCTCACTACAATATATATTAAGCAGACATTGGGTCGCTTGTCGGCTCTATGTGGTTGTGTCGTGGCAACAACAGGAGCAAGTTGTGGTATCACATATCTGATGGGTGGCAATTACGAAAATATCACTTACGCTGTAAAAAATATGATTGCCAACCTTACCGGTATGATATGCGATGGTGCTAAACCAAGTTGCGCACTTAAAATAACCGGTAGTGTGGCCAACTGTATGTTGGCTGCTATGTTGGCTATGGAAGGTCGCTATGTAACAGCACTCGAAGGTATTATTGATGAAGATGTCGATAGATGTATTCGCAACCTCACTCGCATCGGCTCGCAAGGTATGAACGAAACCGACAGTCTTGTGCTTGATATTATGACGCACAAAGGCTGCTAAACTAACATTGTAAACATCATTACGATAATCGAATAGATATGAAGAAAATATTTTGGGGCGTTTTATTGGCCCTTATGACAACAACGGTAGGCGTTGCTGCCGAACTTGATTTGCGTGATATCACAAACAATGTATATCGTGGTAAAGGTACTGATGAGATTACCCCCTCAAAAGACGGTATCCACTATTATGCTGCCAATGATGATTTCACTAAAATAGAGAAGTGGGAATATAAGTCGGGTAAAGTAGTTGCTACACTGTTCGATGTGGCAACTGCACGCAATTGCAATATCAAATCATTTGAAGACTATGCACTTAGCGATGACGAAACACGTCTGCTTATCTACACCAACAGTGAGCCGATATACCGTCGTTCGTTTGTTGCCGATTACTATACATTCGAAATCAAACGCAATCTGCTAAAACCTCTATCGGTAAATGGCAAGCAACAAGCAGCCGTCTATTCGCCCAATGGTCGTATGGTTGCATTTGTTCGCGAGAATAACATCTATATCAAAAAACTCGATTACGATACCGAAGTAGCCGTTACTAAAGATGGCGAATTTAATAAAATAATAAACGGTGTGCCCGATTGGGTATATGAGGAGGAATTTGGTTTCTCTTCGGCTATGCAATGGAGTAGCGACAGCGAGTTGTTATCATTCATCCGATTTAATGAAACTGCCGTAAAGGAGTTTGCCTTTACGCTCTACGGCTCATACTGCCCCAACTACCCCGATTATACACTCTACCCCGGAGAGATGCGCTACAAATACCCGGTAGCAGGTGAGGGAAATTCGCGCGTACAGGTAGTAACCTACACTGTAGAGACTCGAGCATTGAAAACTCACAACATCCCCTTGGATGCCGACGGATATATACCTCGCATCTATGCAATGCCCGAGGCCGACCAATTGGCTGTTGTAACACTCAATCGACACCAAAATCACCTTTCATTATACAAACTCAATGCTCGCTCGGGTGTAAACCGACTATTGCTGGAGGATGAAGATGCCGCTTGGATTGACCCTATGTCACTCGATATGATGCACTTCTATCCCAATTTCTTTGTATTTGCCAGCGATCGCGACGGTTGGTTGCGACTCTATAAATACAATAACAATGGTATATTGCAAGGTGCTATCTCGCCCGAAAGTCAAGATGTAACAGCATATCTTGGTTATAACGAAGCAAAAGGCACATTCTATTGCCAAGCCACAGCCGGTGCAATCAATCGCGCCATTTATCGTTACGACAGCAAGAAAGGTATCACCAATATAACCCCCGAAATAGGAACTCACTCGGCCATATTCAACCCCTCGTGCAGTTACTACATACACGGATTTAGTTCTGCCACTACCCCACCGGTCTATACCCTGCGTACAGCCGAAGGAAAAGTTATTCGCACCATTGAAGATAACAAAGCCGTTGTCGATGCTGTGGCTGCTACCAATATGCCTGCAAGAGAGTTCTTCACTATGGATAACGGTTACGGTTACAGCCTCAATGGTTTTATGGTGAAACCCTATAACTTCAACGCACAATCGAAATATCCTGCTGTGTTGGTACAATACAGCGGCCCAAGTTCGCAAGAAGTTCTTAATAATTGGGAGATTGATTGGTATCACTATCTTGCTAATCAAGGCTTTGTAGTAATATGTGTTGACGGTCGTGGTACAGGTGGTCGTGGAAAGGCATTTGAAAGCCTTGTATATCAAAACCTTGGTCGCTATGAAACTCAAGACCAAGTTGCTGCTGCACGATACGCTGCATCACTTCCCTATGTTGACGGTAATAATATAGGTATATGGGGCTGGAGTTTTGGTGGATATGAAACACTTATGGCAATGACTACCGGTGGTGGCGTGTTCAAAGCCGGTGTGGCTATAGCCCCTGTAACCGATTGGCGTTTCTACGACACAATTTATGCCGAGCGATATATGCGTACACCCAACGAAAACCCCGATGGTTATCGTTATGGCGCACCGTTAACTCACGCCGATAAATTGCAAGGCGACTTAATCATCATTTCGGGTAGTGCCGATGATAATGTCCACTTGAGCAACACAATGGAGATGGCTGCTGCTCTTATTCAAGCCGATAAGCAATTCGATATGATGATATACCCCAACCAAAATCACAGCATCAAGGGTTGCAATTCGCGTTATCACATCTACACATTAGTTTGCAATTTCTATAAAGAAAAATTGAAATAAGCCATAAGCATTATATGCTCGATATCATAGCAATCGTAGGGCCAACGGCTTCGGGCAAGACCACACTTGCCGTTGCTTTAGCAAAGAGAATCGGTACTGAAATCATCAGTGCCGATTCTCGACAGTTATATAAAGGTATGGATATAGGTACAGGTAAGGATCTTGCCGAATATACCATTGACGGTGTGACTATCCCCTACCACCTTATAGATATATGTCCGGCCGGCTACCGATACAACTTATTTGAGTATGTACGCGACTTCAATGCTGCGTACGCCGATATGGTGGCACGAGGTAAGCAACCACTGTTGTGTGGTGGTACAGGACTCTATGTCGAAACTATCCTCAAGGGTTATGCCCTACCCCCTGTACCTGAAAACCAATCCTTGCGCGAAGCGTTGCAAGACAAGACACTCGAACAATTGGCCGATATATTGCGAGGCTACAAGACACTGCACAACACAACCGACATTGATACCAGCAAACGTGCTATCCGAGCCATTGAGATAGCCGAATACTACAGCCATCAAGAGCCGGAATTGTTAGAGCCACGACCTATGAAAAATCCACTCATTGTAGGTGTCGATATAGATAGAGAGTTGCGTCGCGCCAAGATTACACGCCGTCTGCACGAACGATTGCAAGAAGGTATGGTCGATGAAGTAAAAGGCCTGCTTGATAGTGGTATTGAGCCTGAATCGCTGATATATTATGGGTTGGAATACAAGTTTCTTACCGAATATATCATAGGTTGCACAACGTACGAAGAAATGGTAGAGCGACTCGAAATAGCCATTCACCAATTTGCCAAGCGACAAATGACGTGGTTTCGGGGTATGGAGCGTCGTGGACATACTATCAAATGGATAGACGCTACGATACCAACCGATGAGAAGGTCGATATGATTGTAGAGTGGATGAAAACATACGAAAAGCAATAATAACAAAATATAAAGAGATAACATAAATGATTTCGGTAGATGGACTTACCGTCGAGTTTGGCGGAACGACACTGTTTCAAGATATATCTTTCGTTATCAACGAAAAAGACCGTATAGCCTTGATGGGTAAAAACGGAGCAGGCAAATCGACACTCCTAAAGATACTTGCAGGCGTAAGACAACCTACAAGAGGTAGCGTATCGGCCCCCAAGGATACTGTTATAGCATACCTGCCACAGCACTTGATGACCGAAAACAGTCGTACTGTTTTTGAAGAGACATCACAGGCTTTTGCACACCTCTTTGAGATGGAGGCCGAGATAAATCGAATGAATGATGAGTTGGCGACTCGCACCGACTATGAGAGTGAGAGTTACTATGCACTTATCGAACAAGTATCGGCATTGAGCGAGAAATTTTATGCTATTGACCTCACCCACTTTGAGGAGGATGTCGAAAAGATTTTGTTGGGATTGGGCTTTGAGCGTAAAGACTTCACACGACCTACCGAGGAGTTTAGTGGTGGCTGGCGTATGCGCATAGAACTTGCCAAACTATTGCTTAAGAAGCCCGATGTATTGCTGCTTGATGAGCCTACCAACCACCTCGACATTGAGTCAATTCAGTGGCTTGAGGAGTTCCTGATAAGCAATGGTCAGGCCGTAATAGTAATATCGCACGACCGAGCATTTGTCGATCATATCACCACACGCACCATTGAGGTAACAATGGGACGTATTTATGATTATAAAGTAAACTATTCGCTATATCTTGAACTGCGCAAAGAGCGTCGTGAACAGCAAATGAAAGCCTATAACGACCAGCAGAAAATGATAGCCGAAACAAAGGAGTTTATCGAACGCTTCAAAGGTACTTACTCCAAGACTTTACAAGTGCAATCGAGAGTAAAGATGCTTGAGAAACTTGAGATAATAGAGGTTGATGAAGAGGATACATCTGCACTGCGATTGCGTTTTCCACCGGCACCACGCTCGGGCAGTTATCCCGTTATAGCCGAAGGTGTGGGTAAAGTATACGGCGATAAGCGTGTCTTTGCTAACGCCAATTTCACAATCGAACGTGGTGAAAAAGTAGCCTTTGTAGGCAAGAATGGTGAAGGTAAATCGACACTTGTCAAGTGCATTATGAACGAGATAGACCACGAAGGAACACTCACAATCGGTCATAATGTTATGATAGGCTATTTTGCGCAAAACCAAGCCTCGCTACTCGATGAAAACCTAACGGTTTTCCAAACCATCGATGATGTTGCCAAGGGCGATGTGCGCCTGCAAATACGCGACTTGTTAGGTGCATTTATGTTTGGTGGCGAGGAATCGACCAAGAAAGTGAAGGTGCTGT
>JAFXIZ010000070.1 GCA_017532725.1 Bacteroidaceae bacterium | reverse complement strand
TTAGTAAAAAACAGGCGAAAGAACAAATCAGTAAATATTATTCATAAATACGAAGCAGTCTTCCCGCGTGAGCGTCAAGGCTGCAGAACATACACATTAGGTCAGAATGTGTATGCCTCAAGAAAAGGGTATATGGTAAGTTTTTAACATATACCCTTTTTGCATATATCCTACCGCGAGGGATAAAGAGGATGAATAGAGATTAGAGAAGGGCAGATAAAGTTACCCACACCACCGACACAGATTTAAAGCCGTAGGCTTCTGCTCCTCTAAGGTAGAGGAGCCGTCAGCCCTGCTGACTGAGGAGTATGAACACACTGCTACCGTCTTGCAGACGGTTTTCGGCTTGTAACACTACGCCACCGACGTTAACTAATGCTCGTTACCCCTCGCCTACGTCGGCAGAGGGAGACGCGAGCGTCGCGTCTCTACGGGACAAGAGCGACAAAGAGATATTAACAAGAAGAACATATAGACATAAGCAATAAGGGGATAACCTTTATAGCCCCCTTGTGGCTAACTTACAAGCCGTAGGCTTCTGCTCCTCTAAGGTAGAGGAGCCGTCAGCCCTGCTGACTGAGGAGTATGAACATAGGCACTATGGCTATACAGAAATACCCCTCCGTCGCTACGCGACACCTCCCCTAATTTAGGTGAGGAGAATCAGCGTTCACGCTGATTTGCAAGCCGTAAGTATGAGCCTCGAGCATCGCGTCTCTACGCCTTACACCCTAAACTTTTAACCCTCCACACTTTTCTAACCCCATTATCGCAGAATAAATTTAAAAACTGTATAAATTTTTCTTATTACCGTCAACTTGTACTATCTTTGCAAATTGCAAAATATAAACGATTTAATAGCGACTCATTAAGGAAATATGCTGCTTATATGAGTTGGAGGTAAAAAACAAAATAGAGATATGAAACAGTACAATCTACTGAACACTGTGTTGGGATGGGTTGTTTTTGCCGTTGCTGCCATAACCTACATCCTTACATTGGAACCCACAGCAAGTTTTTGGGACTGTGGAGAATTTATTGCTTCGGCTTATAAACTCGAAGTGGGTCACCCACCGGGCAACCCTATCTTTATGCTTACAGGCCGATTCTTTGCCAATTTTGCTTCCGATCCGTCGCAGGTGGCGTATCTCCTCAACTTGATGTCGGCGTTGCTCAGTGCCGGAACTATTTTGTTCCTATTCTGGACTATTACCTACTTGGCAAAGAAGATTGTTTTGCCCGAGGGTAATGAGATGACCGTTGCCCGTATGATAACCATATTGGGATGTGGTCTTGTAGGTGCGCTGGCTTATACTTGGAGCGATACTTTCTGGTACTCGGCGGTAGAGGGCGAGGTTTATGCCTACTCTTCGTTCTGTACAGCAGTCGTGTTCTGGCTTATCCTCAAGTGGGATAGTGTGGCTGATGAGCCGTATGCCAATCGTTATCTCATACTCATAGCCTACCTGATAGGTGTTTCTATTGCCGTACACTTGCTCAACTTGTTGTGTATTCCTGCCATTGTATTGGTGTACTACTATCGCAAGTTCAAGAATGTCAATGCCAAAGGCTCTTTGTTGGCACTGCTTGTGTCGTTTGCCATCATCGCGTTGCTGTTGTATGGTATCGTGCCGGGATTTGTGAAGGTGGCCGGTTGGTTTGAGTTGTTGTGTGTCAACACATTGGGATTGCCTTTCAATTCGGGCGTGATTGTATATTTCCTCCTCACAATGGGTGTGATTGCTTGGGCTATATATGAGACGTTTGCCGGTAAGAGTGTGTTGCGCACACGCATCCTGTTCCTATGCAGCATCATCCTGTCGGGTATGCCTTTCATTACCGACAATCTTATTATAGGTCTTGTAGTATGTGCAGCCATCATTGCTGCTACCCTATACTTCAAGTTGGTATCGGTACGACTGATGAATACCATCTTGGCATCGTTGTTGGTGATATTGATAGGTTATTCGTCGTATGCTCTGATACTTATCCGTTCGGCAGCCAATACGCCGATGGACCAAAACTCGCCCGAGGATATCTTTACACTCGGCAGTTACCTCAACCGTGAGCAATATGGCGAAACACCTCTGCTATACGGACAAACTTTTGTATCGAAAGTGAAACGTGTAAATGGCGAGGCTCAAATAAAAGAGGGTAAAAACATCTACCAAAAGGCTATTAAGGCCTCGGCCGACGAGCCCGATCGTTATGTTGTAACAGGCAAGAAAGAGTCGTATATATATGATGATGAAACGCAAATGTTCTTCCCTCGTATGCACAGCAGCAAGGCCAACCACATATCGGCCTATAAGGAGTGGAGTGGAGCAAGTGCCGGAAAGAAACCTACCTTTGCACAAAATATGCAATTCTTCCTCGATTATCAACTCAATCATATGTATTGGCGATATTTCTTGTGGAACTTTGCCGGCCGTCAGAACGACTTGCAAGGCCACGGCGAGGTGGATAAGGGCAATTGGATAAGTGGTTTCAACTTTATAGACAAGTATCGTGTGGGCGATTCTTCTCAATTGCCCGACGAGATGGCCAATAACCCCGGTCGCAACGTATTCTATATGTTGCCTCTTATATTGGGTATCATTGGTCTTTTGTATCAAGCCTTTGCAGGTAAGAGAGGTATAGAGCAATTCTGGGTGACATTCTTCTTGTTCTTTATGACCGGTATTGCCATTGTGCTGTACCTCAACCAAACACCCTATCAGCCTCGTGAGCGCGATTATGCCTATGCCGGATCGTTCTATGCCTATACAATATGGATAGGTATAGGTGTGGCAGCCATAGCGCGTGGCTTGGAGATACTCTTCGAGAAAGCCGGCTCGCACAACAAACTCATTCCTGCCGTTGTGGCATCGGTTGTGTGCTTGTGTGTGCCCTTGCAGATGGTTAGCCAAACGTGGGACGATCACGACCGTTCGGGACGTTATGTGGCAAGAGATTTCGGTATGAACTACTTGTCGAGCCTCGAGCCTAATGCCGTCATCTTTACCAATGGCGATAACGATACATTCCCCTTGTGGTATGCCCAAGAGGTCGAAGGCTATCGTACCGATGTGCGTGTATGTAACCTCTCATACTTCCAAACCGACTGGTATGCCGACCAAATGAAACGTCCGGCGTATGAATCGGAGGCACTGCCTATATCGATGCCTCGTGAGAAGTATGCCCACGACAAATATGCCTATTCTTACATCATTCCCGTTGTAGATTCTTGGCAATTATCGGCGCAGGATGCACTTGACTTCCTCTACAACGACGATCCCAAGACCAAGAGAACACAATACGGTACACTCAACTACATCCCCACCGACAAGATATATATCCCTGTCGATTCGGCTATTGCTGTGCAAAAGGCCGGTCTCCCCGTAGGGTATGAAGACCAAGTTGTTGACCGTATTGTTCCTAACATAAAAGGTAAGAGTGGCTTGTACTTCTACGAAACAGCCTCGCTCGATATGATTAATACCAACATACAGCAAGGTTGGCAACGCCCCATCTATTATGCTGTAACTGTTTCGAGCGACCTATACTTGGGCTTGCAAGACTATTTTGCCCTTACAGGTTTGGCCTACCACGTTGTACCTATGAAGACTGCTGCCTGTGGTGGTGTTGACACCGAGCGTATGTACGACAATATGATGAATAAATTCCGTTGGGGTGGATTGGAAGAGGCAACTCCCGAAAATCCCATCTATCTCGATGAGAACATACGTCGTATGTGCCAGACTACTCGCGTTATGTTCAATGAACTTATCGGTCAACTTATCGTCGAGGGCAAAAACGACAAGGCTCTTGCTGCCTTGAAGAAGATAGATGAGAAGATGCCTTCGTGGTTGGTGCCTTATGAAGGATTGGCTATGCAAATGGCTACTCACTACTTCAACCTCGGAGAGAATGAGCGTGCCAAGGAGATAATCTTTGAAAGCCTCAACCGTTCTATGCAGTATTTGAGATGGTTTAAGACTCTTACGCCACAACAATTGCGTTCGGTAGGCGAACTCGACTTGCACAACTATATCATACAAGCCGGCTTGACAATGCTTGTTGATAACAATATGGAGGCCGATGCCGAGCAGTTTATAGTAGAATGCCAAGCGGCAGGACTTTTGTAAAATCAATATAAAATAAGGTGTGCCGAATAGGAGTGTTGCTCTGTTCGCCACACCTTTTTCATTATTCGCTGTATAACTATGTTTATAGAACGCCCACCATTCTTGTATCGTATGTATTTCTCGGAGGCTTTGTGGCGCATACCTCATAGCGAGAAGTGCGTATATCTTACCTTCGATGATGGCCCTATACCCCAAGTTACCCCTTGGGTATTGGATATACTCAAGCAATATGATGTGCCGGCAACGTTCTTCTGTACCGGCGACAATGTGGCGCGCAACCCCGGGCTGTTCGATTCGCTGCGTGCTGCCGGTCACCAAGTGGGCAACCACACGATGAGCCACGTTCAAGGGTTGCATATGAATACGCAAGACTACTTGCGCAACATTGAGAAGGCTCACGATTTGATACAAAGCCCACTCTTTCGCCCCCCTCACGGCTTTATGCGTCCCAGCCAATTTGCGGCTATCAAAGAGAAATATACAACCGTAATGTGGGATGTTGTCACACGCGACTACAGTCGCAACCTCAATGGGGAGCAAGTCTTCGACAATGTGCGTCGCTATGTACGCAACGGATCTATCATTGTGTTCCACGACTCGCTCAAGTCGCAACATAACCTCCGATATGCCCTGCCACGATCTATTGAGTGGTTGCTCGAAAATGGATATGCTTTCCGAAAATTCTGATATTGCCGTAGCAATACGCCAAGAGGCACTGAAGTTGGGCTTTACGGCTTGTGGCTTTTCCACTGTGGCCGATACACCCGATGAGGTGTATAATGCTTGGCAAGATTGGATAGCGCAAGGGAAGCACGCCTCAATGACCTATATGGAGCGATATGCCGCTGTGCGTCGCAATCCTCAAGAGTTACTGCCCCAAGCAAGCACCGTTATTTCGTTGGCACTCAACTACTATCCCTCGCAACAACTGCCTGCGCACAACCCACGATTTGCCTACTATGCCTACGGCAAGGATTACCACGAAGTGATGCGCGAAAAGTTGCAACAATTGGTATCATATATTCACACTATCGCATCGTGCGAGTGTCGCATCTGTTGCGACACAGCCCCTATTTTCGAGCGATATTGGGCTGCTCGCGCCGGCATAGGATTTGTGGGGCGAAACAGCCAACTCATACTGCCCGGTCGTGGCAGTTACTTCTTCTTGGGCGAGATAGTAACCACCCTGCCATTGCCACCCTCGCAACCCATAGCCTCGCAATGTGGCGAGTGCCATAGGTGCATCGATGCGTGTCCTGTAAGAGCCATAGCCGAGGATGGAACAATCGATGCGCGTCGTTGCATATCGTGCCAGACCATCGAAAATCGTGGCGAAATTGCGCCCGAAATAGCCTGTCGGTTGGGTCGTAGGGTATATGGCTGCGATACCTGTCAGGAGGTATGCCCTCACAATAGCCACGCCACACCCACCACAATAGCCGAGTTTCAACCCCGAGAGGAGTTGCGCACACTCACATACAAAAAAATGCGGAAACTCACCCGAGAGGAGTTCGCCGCAATATTTCGACAATCGGCAGTGAAACGAGCCAAATACGAAGGTCTGATGCGCAACCTATCGTGCCTCGACGCCCGATTGTTTGAGGAGTAATCTTTTTTAACCTGCTATCGCTTATACATTGAAACGGAAGTGCATAATGTCGCCGTCCTGAACGACGTACTCTTTGCCCTCGATGCTCATTTTGCCGGCTTCTTTACAAGCGGCTTCCGAGCCGAGTGTTATATAATCTTCGTACTTGATAACCTCGGCACGAATAAAGCCTTTCTCGAAGTCGGTGTGGATGATACCGGCACATTGAGGGGCTTTGCTGCCCTTGCGATAGGTCCAAGCGCGCACCTCGGGCTCGCCGGCTGTGATGTATGTTTCGAGGTCGAGCAGACGGTATGCCGAGCGAATGAGGCGTGACACGCCCGACTCCTCAAGACCCAACTCATCGAGGAACATCTTGCGCTCCTCATAGTCATCAAATTCGGCAATCTCCGACTCGGTCTTGGCTGCCAAGATAAGTATCTCGGCGTTCTCCTCCTTCACGGCTTCGCGCACACGTTCTACATATTTGTTGCCATTTACGGCACTTGCTTCATCGACGTTGCACACATACATAACGGGCTTGCTGGTCAACAAGAACAGGTCGTGCGCAATGCGTTGTTCATCCTTGGTTTCAAACTGTACGGTACGGGCTGCCTTGCCTTGTTCCAAAGCCTCTTTGTAACGGCTCAGTACCTCGTAGGCAAGTTTGGCGTTTTTGTCGCCACCTGTTTGTGCCTGCTTTTGCACCTTGGCAATACGGGCATCGATTGTTTCGAGGTCTTTTAGTTGTAACTCGAAGTCGATAATCTCTTTGTCGCGAACAGGATCGACACTGCCATCGACGTGAGTGATATTATCGTCGTCGAAGCAACGAAGAACGTGCAGTATAGCGTCGGTTTCGCGTATGTTGGCAAGGAATTTATTACCCAAGCCTTCGCCTTTGCTGGCACCTTTTACCAATCCGGCTATATCGACAATCTCTACCGTTGTGGGAACGATGCGTTGAGGATGTATAAGTTCGGCCAACTTGTTGAGGCGTTCGTCGGGAACGGTTATCACGCCTACGTTGGGCTCGATGGTACAAAAGGGGAAGTTTGCCGATTGAGCCTTGGCGTTCGACAAACAGTTAAAGAGGGTTGATTTTCCTACGTTGGGCAAGCCAACAATACCGCATTTCAATGCCATAATTATCTATTTGTATGTGTTATTATCAATATTCAGGTTGCGAAGATACGAAATTTTCGACAGCGAACAAAATTGCGTTCTATGAGTTGTTGTATTATGGACTTACAACCCGATTATACCGAGGCTCGTGATGTGGCGCATCGCCTGTTGCAGAGCATCCGAGAGGGCTTGGCGCACATAGGTCTTGCCGATGCCATCGATGGCCGTTATGACAAGTGGATATATCTTGTCATTATAGTTGCAGCACTGTTTCTTGCAATGTATCTGTTGCGATGGGTGGTGGGGTTTGTTTTGCATAGGATAGCCCGGCATCGCAAGGCTGCCTTTGTGCGTGAATTGGTCGATTCGCGCATTGCATCGCGCATCTTGTGGATGTTGCCTCCGGGTGGATTGCACATTATGTTGCCCTTTGCCTTTGCCGGCAGTACAACGACACTCGACTATCTGCAACGGATATGTGGTGTTGCCATTATAATAGTGCTGGTAAGTATTCTCAATACATTGGCAACCATATTTTGGCACACCTTCTACGACAACAGTCGGCTGCGCAATCGCCCTATGAAGGGCATTTTGCAGATTGTACACGGCATTATTATTGCCTTGGGTTGTATTATTGCCGTATCGGTACTTATCAATCGTTCGCCTACGGTACTCATTACCGGCTTGGGTGCATTTGCAGCCGTGTTGATGCTTATCTTCAAGGACTCTATATTGGGATTTGTGGCAGGTATCCAATTGGCGCAGTACGATATGGTGCGTAACGGTGATTGGATAACCATACCGGGGACAATTGTCAACGGTGTTGTGGTGGATGTTTCGCTCAATACGGTGAAGGTGAAGAACTATGACAATACCACCATTATGTTGCCTCCTTATACGCTTATATCGCAACCTATACAGAATTGGCGTGGTATGAAAGAGTCGGGTGGCCGACGCATTATGCAATCTATCATTATCGACCTCAATACCATTCAGTTTTGTTCGCAACGCCTCATCGATAGGTTGTCGGAGCAGGCTTTCCTGCGCGATTTTATGGAAAAGAGCAACATCGGCGTCTATGCGCCTGCCGAGAATGCAGTGCCTCAAGATGCCTTGTCGGCGAGTAGTACCGAAACCAATTTGGGCATCTTTCGCAGGTATATACTGCACTATCTCTCCGTACACCCCGATATACAACACGAGGGCTATACACTGATGGTGCGTACGCTTGAGCCCGATATGAATGGTATCCCCTTGCAGATATATTGCTTTACCACCACAACGCATTGGGAAAGTTACGAAATCATTCAATCGCAAATAATGGAGTACATTGCCGCTGTGCTGCCGATGTTCGATTTATATCCTTTCCAAAATGCCTCGGGGCGCGACTATATTGCGCAATCGCTTATAGCACAAGGTTATAGCCCAGAAGATGCTATCAACGGGATACATTCAACCCTGCAAGATGCCGATGAGAGTAAGCAATCGTAGTGTTATACGCTATCGATACGGGTAATCTCGGATAGCAACTGCACTGCGCCGAGTACGGTGGTAATGTTGTCGATAACCATAGAACGCTTGTTGTTTACCTCGCGCAACTTGCAACGGCGAGGATTGTGCTGCATATAGTTGAGTACACGCCCGAATGCTGTCGATTGATAGTAGGCACGATGCTCCTCACCCACGAAGTATAGGTACATCTTGTTTTGCTTGAGCGACACTTTTTCAAATCCCAACGTACGTGCCACACGTCGCAGGTTGACAACTTGCACCAAGTCGAGTGTTTCGGTAGGTATGGCTCCAAAACGGTCGCGCAGGCGTTCGCAGAAGGCTGCCACATCGGTTTCGCGATTGAGGTTGTCAAGTTCTCTGTACAGTATAATTCGTTCCGACTCTTGTGGCACATATTCGGCAGGAATAAGCAGGTCGAGGTCTGACTCAAATTGGCAGTCCGATACATAATCTTCGTTGGCACTTGTGTCGGTGTCGGAGTAATACAATTCGCTGAATTCTTGTGTTTTCAGTTCCTCAACGGCTTCTTGCAGTATCTTTTGATATGTTTCATACCCGAGGTCGGCAATGAAACCACTCTGCTCGGCTCCCAGCAAGTTGCCTGCTCCACGAATGTCGAGGTCTTGCATAGCGATGTGAATACCACTGCCCAAGTCGGAGAAACTCTCGATGGCTTGCAGGCGTCGTCGGGCATCCTCCGACAAGGCATATTGAGAGGGGGTAAGCAGGTAGCAGAAGGCCTTACGGTTGCTACGACCTACACGACCTCGCAGTTGGTGCAGTTCGCTCAAACCAAAGTTTTGGGCGTTGTTGATGATTATGGTGTTGGTGTTGGGCATATCCACGCCACTCTCGATGATGGTGGTTGCCAATAGTACATCATAGTCGTAGTTGACAAACCCCAATATGATTTTTTCGAGTTCCTCGGGCGACATACGTCCGTGACCTATGGCTATACGCACATCGGGGATGAGGCGTGTGATGGTGTTGTATAACGTGTTGAGTTGTTCGATATTGTTGTTAACGAAGAATACTTGTCCGTTGCGACTCATCTCGAAGTTGATGGCCTCGCGTATGATTTCTTCGTTGAAGGTGTGTACCTCCGTCATTATGGGGAAACGGTTGGCAGGAGGTGTGGTAATGGCCGAGAGGTCACGCGCACCCATCAACGAGAATTGCAGTGTGCGTGGTATGGGTGTTGCCGACATTGTGAGTGTATCGACATTGATTTTTATCTGTTTAAGTTTCTCCTTGACGGCTACGCCAAACTTTTGCTCCTCATCGATTATGAGCAGTCCCAAGTCCTTAAACTCTACATCCTTGCCTATGATACGGTGCGTACCTATGAGTATATCGACTTTGCCCTCTTTCAAATCCGACAATATGCGACGCACGTCCGAGGCCTTGCGAGCGCGACTGAGGTACTCTATTTTCACAGGAAATTCGCGCAGACGCTCGCTGAAGGTTTGATAGTGTTGGAAAGCCAATACGGTGGTAGGTACCAATACGGCTACTTGCTTATTGTCGCACGACGCCTTGAATGCAGCACGAATGGCCACCTCGGTTTTTCCAAATCCCACATCGCCGCAAATGAGCCTGTCCATAGGGCGTGAACTTTCCATATCGCTCTTTACATCTTGTGTGGCTTTCATTTGGTCGGGGGTGTCCTCGTATATAAACGAGGCCTCCAACTCTTGTTGCATAAAGTTGTCGGGCGAGTAGGCATATCCTTTTTCCTCGCGACGCGCTGCATACAACTTGATGAGGTCGCGAGCGATATCCTTCATCTTGGTCTTGGTGCGCTCTTTCATACGCTCCCAAGCACCTGTACCCAACTTGTTGAGTGTGGGGGCAGTACCCTCTTTGGAGCGATACTTCGACAACTTATGCAGCGAGTGGATGCTGACGTATATCAAGTCGCCATTCTTGTATATCACCTTAATAGCCTCTTGACGTTTGCCGGCAATCTCGGTGTGTGTGAGTCCTCCGAATTGACCTATACCGTGATCCAAATGCACAAGATAATCGCCTACTTCGATTTGCTTCAGTTCGCGTAGCGACAGTGCCATTTTACCCGAGCGCGCTCGGTCGCTCTTGAGGTTGTATTTGTGGAAACGGTCGAATATTTGGTGGTCGGTAAAGCAACACACTTTTATATCATTGTCGATAAAACCCTCGTGTATGGTGTGCAAGATGGGGGTGAAACTTATATCGTCGTTTCGCTCGGCAAAGATGTCGCGCAGACGGTCGGTCTGCTTGGCATTGTCGCTGGCTATGTATAGTTTATAGCCTTGTTGCAACAACTTGCCGAAGGAGTCGCTTACCAACTCAAAGTTTTTGTGGTAGATACCTTGCAGTGAGCAGTTATATTCGATGCTTGCCTGAGGCGTACCCAATATGTGCTTGCCGTACTCTATGCGCTTGAATTTGATAAGGTTGTGTGTGAAACTGTCGGCATCGACAACCTTCTTCATTGCATCTACATCGACATCCTCGGTAACAAGAGCCTGTACGGCCAATGTTTCGTTACTCAACTCGATGATACGATTGACCGTATAGCCCAAGTCTTTAAATGCAAAGAGGGTTTTGGCGTCGATAAATTCCAACAGCGAAACGCCATTTTCGGCCTTGTTGCATACGTTGGGAATGATGTATATTTCATCGAGTTTGTCGCGTGAGAGTTGGCTCTCGACGTCGAAGGTGCGAATACTCTCTATGTCATCGCCAAAGAAGTCGATGCGATAGGGATACTCGTGCGAATATGAGAATACGTCGAGGATGCTGCCTCGCACTGCATATTGCCCCGGCTCATATACATAATCGACGCGTGCAAAGCCATATTCTCGCAGGACACTCGCTGCAAATGTTATGTCGATGGGCTCTTGGTTGCTGATGTGCAGGGTGTTCTGCTCCAACACCTTCTCTTGCACCACCTTCTCGGCAATGGCCTCGGGGTAGGTGACAACCAACAGTGGTTGCTGCAACTTGAGGCGATTGAGTACATCGGTGCGCATAATACCTGCCGGTGCATCTACCTGTCCGTACTTGATATTGCGCTTGTAGCCCGAGGGGAAAAATGCCACACGTTGTTCGCCCTCGAGTTGCATAAGGTCGTGGTATAAGTAGCCGGCCTCGTCGCTATCGGCAGCCACGATGATAGAGGGGCGATTGCTCAATAGCATATTGGACAGGGCAAAGGCTGTTGCCGAGCCTTCAAGTCCCGTCAATGCGATATGATTTATTTTTCGGTCGGACAACAACTTGGCAAACGCTTTACTGCGAGCCTGTGTATTTATGACCGATTTGAGTTCTACAAGTTCCATTTCTACTCTCTTGCGTCTTGCCTGCTTGTTACGATTAATGCGCCTCCAACCAATTGTCGGCAATGCCACTGTCGGCTATCAGGGGTACACGCAGGCTATATGCTTGCTCCATTTCTTCGCATACGATACGTTGTAGTTGCTCTATCTCTTGCACAGGTACGTCAAAGTTTAACTCATCGTGTACTTGCAGTATCATTCGAGCCTTCAATCCTTCGCTTTCTATGCGATTGAATATCCGTATCATTGCTATCTTTATTACATCGGCGGCGCTACCTTGTATGGGTGCATTGATGGCATTTCGCTCGGCGTATCCACGCACTGTGGCATTATGCGAGTTGATGTCGGGCAGCATACGACGGCGACCACATATTGTAGTGACAAAACCCTGTTTGCGAGCATTCTCGACACACTCGGCCATATACTCCTTGATGCGAGGATAGGTGGCAAAGTAGCCCTCTATCAACTCTTTGGCTTCGTAACGGGGTATATTGAGCCGCTCGGCAAGTCCGAAGGTCGATATGCCGTAAATGATACCAAAGTTGGCTGTCTTGGCCTTGCGACGCATATCGCTTGTTACCTCATCCATACTTACCTTGTATATCTTGGCGGCAGTGGCAGTGTGTACGTCGGCTCCCGATACAAAGGCTTCAATCATATTTTCATCGCCACTTGTATGAGCCATAATGCGCAGTTCTATCTGCGAATAGTCTGCCGAGAAGAATTTACACCCGGGCGATGCCACGAAGGCACGACGTATCTCGCGACCCTCTTCGTCGCGAATAGGTATATTCTGCAAGTTGGGATTGCTCGAACTGAGGCGTCCGGTGGCTGTTACGGTCTGGTTGAACGATGTGTGTATCTTGCCGGTACGCTTGTTGATAAGTTCGGGCAGCGCATTGATATAGGTGCTCAACAACTTGCGCAAGCCTCGCATATCCAATATCTTTCCTACGATGGGATGATTGGGGCGCAATCGCTCCAACACCTCCTCGGTGGTAGAATATTGCCCACTCTTGGTCTTGCGAGCCTTGGCATCAATCTTCAGATGCTCAAACAGCACTTCACCCACTTGGCGTGGCGAGGCTATGTTGAATGTCACACCTGCCAACTGATATATTTCGTTCTCCAATGTTGCAATACGGGTTTCTATCGATTGAGCCGACGACTTCAGTGCAGTGGCATCGACCACCACACCGGCTATCTCCATTTCGGCAAGTACGCGCACAAGGGGCATCTCTATCTCCTCAAAGAGTCGTACCATCTGTTCCTTTTGCAACTCTTGGCTCAGTATCTTATATAGTTGCCAAGTCACATCGGCATCTTCGGCGGCATATTCACACACACGTTCTGCATCTACTTGTCGCATAGATAGTTGTCCTTTCGACTTGCTGCCTATCAACTCATCGATGGGAATGGTGCGATATTTGAGATACACCTCGGCAAGATAATCCATATTGTGGCGTTGCTCGGGTTGTAGCAGATAGTGGGCTATCATTGTATCGAACATATTGCCTCGCAGGGTTATGCCGTAGTTGCGCAGCACGATGTAGTCGTACTTGATATTCTGACCTACCTTCAATATAGCCTCATTCTCCAATACCGAACGGAATATTTCAACAACCAATTCGGCTGCTGCACGATCGGCAGGAACAGGCACATAATAAGCCTCGTGAGCCTTCATCGCAAACGACATACCTACCAACTCGGCCTGCATTGGGTCTATGCTTGTTGTTTCGGTATCGAAGGCAAACTCCTTGGCGCAACCCAGCAAGGCTGCCAGGTCCCACATTGCATCTTCGGTATCTACCAAATGATAGACGTGCGCAACTGTAGAGGCATTGTCGAAAGATTTTTCTTCGGCGGCTTGCTGTTCGGCAGCATCGTAGGCATCGAATAGCGAGGGTTGTTGAGTGGCAGCAGGAGTGGCTGTGGGTTGTTTCTTGCCCAATATACGGTCGGCAAGGGTGCGAAACTCCATTTCGGTAAAAATCTGTCGCAAGGCCTCTTCATCGATAGGCTTACGCAGCATAGCCTCCTCGTCAAACTCCACCTCAACGTCGGTCTTGATAGTGGCAAGGAAACGCGAGAACTTTATCAACTCGGTATTCTCCACAACCTTACGTTGCAAAGCCCCCTTCAGCAAGTCGGTATGCGATAGCAAGCCATCTATGTCGCCAAACTCTTGAATAAGTTTAACAGCCGTCTTTTCTCCCACACCCGGGCAGCCCGGAATGTTGTCGGAACTATCGCCCATCAAGCCCAGTATATCTATGACCTGTCGAGGTGATGCGATACCATATTTTTCGCACACCTGAGGCACGCCCAGCACATCGTAGTCGCCACCAAATCGAGGTCGATACATAAACGTATGCTCCGTAACCAACTGACCGTAGTCCTTGTCGGGGGTCATCATATAAGTATCGAAACCGGCAGCCTCGGCCTTCAGTGCCAGCGAGCCTATCACATCGTCGGCCTCATATCCCGGCACCTCGATGATGGGAATACGGTAAGCCTTGATAATCTCCTTGATAATAGGCACCGAGAAGCGTATTGCCTCGGGCGTCTCCTCGCGTTGTGCCTTGTATTGCTCGAAAGCCTCGTGACGGAATGTAGGTCCGTGAGGGTCAAAACCAACAGCAATATGAGTAGGATTCTCACGTTTCAGCACATCCTCGAGCGTGTTGACAAAACCCAGAATTGCCGAAGTATTCTCGCCCCTCGAGTTGATGCGAGGATTCTTTATAAAAGCATAGTACGAACGATATATCAACGCATAAGCATCGATAAGGAATAGCCGTTTACGACCATTATTGCTGTTTTCACTCATAATAACAATACATTTAGCCACATCGGGCATCACACATACAATATGCAACATCCGGTGTGGTATTTTTATGCAACAAAGATAGCGATAAGCGAGAGGAGAACAAAATAAGTTTACTTATTTTTTATCCCGAGCATTGCTATCTTGGGCACAAGCCAAAGTGCGATAAGCGAGCGAGAAATACCAAGCCTGCTTGATTTTTTTTCACAGCGAGTGACCATTTGCCCTACTTGTTGTATTATTTCAAGTATAATATTAGGTTAAATGACTATATAATATTTTTCTATTTCTTGCTGTAGTGGGGTTTTATTACTATTTTTGCAGGCGAATTTTAGAAAATGAATATACTTTCTACCATACAGGGCACGATAGGAGAGGAACTCTCGCTTCTTAACCGTACATTGGTTGAGAAGTTGCATACGTCTAATGAGTTGATGAATCGTATCATCGACCGTTATTTGCTTACCAAGGGTAAGCAGATACGTCCTATCCTTATTATGCTGTGTGCGCGTATGATAGATGATATTACCCCTACTACTATACTGTCGGCAGCGGCTATTGAGTTGATGCACAATGCCAGCCTTATTCACGATGATGTGATAGATACCTCGTTGTATCGCCGTGGCGAGCCTACCATCAATGCTGCCGAGGATAATCGTATGGCTATTCTTATGGGCGATCACTTTGTGTCGTGTGCTTTGCAATGTGGTGTGGAGACCGGCAAGATGGATATAGTGGCTGCTATGGGTCGCTTGGGACAGGAGTTGGCGCACGGAGAGATTGACCAAATCGACAATGCTCGTTCGCACCGTCTGTCGGAGGATGCCTATTTCTCGGTGATACGTCGCAAGACGGCTTCGCTTTTCAGGGCTTGTATGCACGTTGGTGCGTTGTCGGTCGATGCCGATGAGCGTACACGCTTGCAGTTGGAAACGTCTGGCGAATTGCTGGGCTTGTGTTTCCAAATCAAGGATGATATTTTCGACTATTACGAGGAGTATGCCGTAGGTAAGCCTACGGGTAACGACTTGCGCGAGGGTAAGGTTACGTTGCCTCTACTGTATGCCATTACGCATCACGATGATGCCGAGAATAAGCGTATGCGCCAATTGCTTGAGAAGGAGCAACTCGATGCTACCGAGATAGGTGCGCTTATAGAGTATGCCAAGGCGAATGGTGGTATAGAGTATGCCTACCAACGTATGCAGGAGTTGCGCGAGGAGGCTGTGCGTACATTGGAGGGTTTCCCTCATAACGACACCTATCAGGCTCTCGTATCGATACTCGATTATACGATTGCACGCGATAAATAATAAGATTTATAGATTGTCCCTCAACCGTAAGGTTGATGTTATGAGCAGATTATCCCTTTCCGGTGATAATCTTTTTTATATCATTCAGTTTGTTCAGAGCCTCGACGGGGGTAAGGTTGTTGATGTCGGTGTGTAGTATCTCATCGCGTATCTGCGACAATACGGGGTCGTCGAGTTGGAAGAAACTGAGTTGCATACCACCTCGCGTTGAGGCTATCTCGGCTGTAGGTTTCTTGGAGATGCCGTTCTGGCGATTTTCACTTTCGAGTTGTTTCAATATCTGTTCGGCGCGTTTCACAATGCTTTGAGGCATACCGGCCAACTTGGCAACGTGGATACCGAAACTGTGTTCGCTGCCCCCACGCACAAGTTTGCGTAGGAATATCACTTTGCCATCGGCCTCGCGCACCGATACGTTATAGTTGGCAATGCGCTTGTACGATCGCTCCATCTCATTCAGTTCGTGGTAGTGAGTGGCAAATAGCGTCTTGGCCTGAGCCTTGGGGTGTTCGTGTATATGCTCTACAATGGCCCAAGCAATAGATATGCCGTCGTAGGTGCTTGTGCCACGTCCCAATTCATCGAATAATATAAGGCTGCGTTCCGACAGGTTGTTCAGTATATTGGCGGCCTCGTTCATCTCTACCATAAAGGTGCTCTCGCCCACCGATATGTTGTCGGAAGCACCCACTCGGGTAAAAATCTTATCGACAATACCTATGCGTGCAGCCTCGGCAGGAACGAAACAGCCTATTTGTGCCATAAGTACAATGAGTGCCGTCTGGCGCAAGAGTGCCGACTTACCGGCCATATTAGGACCGGTAATCATAATGATTTGCTGCGAGTTATTGCCCAATGATATCGAATTGGAAACGTAACTTTCGCCCGGGGGGAGTTGTTTCTCGATGACCGGATGGCGACCTTCGCGAATGTCGATGTCGAGTGTGTCGTTCACCTCGGGACGGATATACTTGTTTTCTCGCGCTACCTTGACAAACGACAGTAGGCAGTCGAGGCGGGCTATCAGGTTGGCATTGAGTTGTATGGCCGATATATGTTCGCCCAAGGCAAGTACAAGGTCGTTGAATATACGGGTTTCTATCGATATGATACGTTCTTCGGCACCCAATATCTTCTCCTCATACTCCTTGAGTTCTTGGGTAATGTATCGCTCGGCGTTGACGAGTGTTTGTTTGCGTATCCACTCGGCAGGTACTTTATCTTTGTGGGTGTTGCGCACCTCGATGTAGTAGCCAAATACGTTGTTGTAACTTATCTTGAGGCTGGGAATACCTGTGCGCTCGGCCTCGGCTTGTTGCAGTTTCAGCAGGTAGTCTTTGCCCGAATAGGCTATTTGTCGCAGCGAATCGAGTTCCTCGTTGACACCACGATTGATGATACTGCCTTTGTTTATAAGAGTGGGTGCGTCGGGGTTGATTTCACGCGCAATGCGCTCGCATATTTGTGCGCAAGGGTTGAGCAACTCGCCTATTTGTTGCAATATGGCCGTATGCTCGGTGTTGCGACAAATATCTTTGATAGGTGCAGTTGCCGACAAGGCTACGCGCAATTGCACCATTTCGCGAGGCGTGATGCGTCCTACGGCCACCTTCGATATGATACGCTCCATATCGCCTATCAACTCCATTTGAGGGCGTATCATCTCCTCTACTTCGGGATGACGGAAGAAGTACTCCACGCCGTCCAGTCGCTCGTTGATGGGGGTTACATCCTTCAGGGGGAAGACCATCCAACGGCGCAGCATACGCGCACCCATAGGGCTTATGGTGTGGTCTAACACATCCAACAGGCTCTTACCACCTTCGTTCATCGTATCGACCAACTCGAGGCTGTGTATCGTAAACTTGTCGAGGCGCACATATTTTTCCTCCTCGATGCGCGACAGTGAGGTGATATGGTCTATTTGGGTGTGCTGGGTTATATCCAAGTAGTAGAGAATGGCACCGGCGGCAATAATGGCGTGTGGCTGGTTGTGCAAGCCGAAACCCTTGAGATTGTGTGTGCCGAAGTGGTGCAACAACTTGTCGGTGGCAGCCTCCTCGGTAAATACCCAATCTTCCATTTCGTATGTAAAGAATCGCGAGCCGAAACGCTCCTCGAAAATCTTGCGTTTGTCGCGTTCAAAGAGTACCTCCTTGGGGGCAAAGTTGTTGAGTAACTTTTCGATATAGTCGGGCGAGCCTTCGGCAGCCATATATTCGCCTGTAGAGATGTCGAGAAATGCCACGCCACAACCACTCTTGCTTATGTGTACACCGGCAAGGAAGTTGTTTTCGCGATGATTGAGAATATTGTCGTTGATGGATACTCCCGGGGTAACAAGTTCGGTAATACCCCGCTTCACGAGTTTCTTGGTGAGTTTGGGGTCTTCGAGTTGCTCGCAGATGGCCACGCGCTTGCCGGCACGCACCAACTTGGGTAGGTAGGTGTCGAGGGCGTGATGAGGAAAACCTGCCAACTCTACCGACTGTGCCACCCCGTTGGCTCGTCGCGTGAGGGTGATGCCCAATATCTCCGATGCTGTTATGGCATCGTCGCTGAAGGTTTCGTAGAAGTCGCCTACACGAAACAACAAAATAGCATCGGGATGCTTGGCTTTCATCTCGATGTATTGTTTCATCAATGGAGTTTCTACGATTTTTTTTGCCACAGTAAGGTCGCGTTTTCTCTTGTTGTTTATCTACACAAAGGTACGGATTTATCGCGAAAAACAGAATAGTTGCAGGCCAAAAAGTTCGTTCTTATTTTTCCATATAGTTGCAAACGTTGTTGATTTGCTCCTCGGGTGTTTCGCCAAATCGCTTGTCGAAAAATGCACTGCCTATAGTGAAAAATCGGGGTTGAGCCTCTTTTATTTCATCAAGTCGTTTGTAACTGTCCACGCTGCCGGCAATGCACACCGGTGCATTTACCTGCTTTACCAACGTGTTGTTGAGTGCTGTAGCATCGCCTGTGTAGCGATATCCCAGCAGATTGAGCCCATACACCCCCTTGTTGGCGTAATCCTTTGCCTCCTTAACAATGTCATCAATATCGCCACTCAGTACCGACGGACGTCCCGAAATGTTGCCCACAAAGGGCATATACCTTATGTTATGCTCCTTGCAGAAGTCGTTTATAGCATCGTAGTAGCAAGTGCCCAAGAGTATGTCGCAACCACATTCGGCAGCCAATTGTGCGCCGGCAAGGCCCTCACTCTCGGTGTAAGCCACCACCTCGAGGATAGTCCTCTTGCCACACTCTTTCATTCGGGCAAAAAGGCGTTTCATTACATCGTGAGGTAACGGATTCTCCTTGATACCCCAATACAGCGCATTGGAGTTCTTACACTGTTCAAATACTTCAATCGCATTTTCCACAGTATAATCGTGCCTTGTGAGCATCACAATAAGTTCGGGATTAGGCATTTTCTTCAATCAATAATAAGCCCTTACAGGCATCGTGTATTCACAGTATGTTTAGGTAATAGTAAAATTAAGGTGCGCAAAGGTAGGCATTTTTTTAGAATATCAACCTTCGATGCAGTGTAATAATCTATTTAAAATATGCAAGTGTCCAACGGTGCAGCGTCCAACAGTGTAGCGTCTAACAGTGCAGCGTCCAACAGCCAATGCAAAATGCTTACAATCCCTTACCCTGCCCAGCCGGCACGGTCGAGGTTGCGATATAGGTTTGCGAGTGTGGTCGTCGAGGCGTTATGGTAACTCTTATTTTATCACTACCACATTATCTTCACCACAGGGCATATATATTGTATCCTTTCCCAATGGTACAGAGGCTGTTATATGATATTTTGTTTGTTGTTCCTTTAGTGGTACAAGGATGTGTATATGCCCATTGCTGTCCGATACGGCCTTTTTGTCGGCAATGGTTACCTCTACGCCGGCCACTCCACGACTTACACCATCCCAAATGTCAAACACTATATTCCCATACTCTTTGGGATCGCGCTCAATGTTTATAGCCACCTTCTCCGATAATAGTAATGTGGTATCAACATCTATATAGTCCTCGCAACGAATGGCTATATGCGCCCGTTTACCTATAAATCTGTGTGGAATGTTGGTAAACACAGCATAGGTATTGAGTGAATGAATAGTGTCTGTTTTTATTTCGTTGTCGAGAGTCAGCGTTACAACAGCATCTTCCAATGGAGGTAAATGGGTATTTGCAACCGATACCTCTTTCAGTGATAGTTCCACATCTACCGATCGGTTTACAGCCCATACACCCCATATTGCGGCTAACACAATCGCTATTCCTATACACGCCATAATGGCCTTTTGTATCATCAGCCTTTTGTGTCGTTGCCAAATGGTGTCAAACTCCACGTTCAACAGTTTGGATATAAGTTGAACATACGCCCTCTCTCGGTTTATCTGTGGCAGGCGCGAAAATTTCTCGTTTATATTAGCACCCAGAATCTCTTTTAGCCCTATTTCCTGCACGACAGGGTGGAAACATTCCGTAGCAATGTCACCACTATGAGGCACCCCATCAACTATAAAGAAGTGTATATTTTTGCTGCGACCCATACTGTGAAAGAACGCAATCTCTCGACCCACCCACTCCGATTGTGCCGAGTTGGGTGAGCATATAACTATCAAGTTGTGTGACGCCCTTAATCGCGCTTGCAACTCCTCCGACAATGGTCCCGGTTGTATGTCGGTAGGGGCAAAGAACACAGGGTTTATAGGCGTTCTTTCCCAACCACGTTCACTGCACAGAGTCGCCGGCATTCGGTAATGCTCCAATTTCCTTTGCAATCGCTTGCCCCATTCAGCGTCTTTTGAGTTGTAACTGATAAAGGCAAAATATTTATATGTGGTTTTATTTACAGGCGTCATTCGGCTGTTTTTATTAGTTGTTCGGTATATTCAATGTTTTTTTTCACTTGTATTACATTGGGGTGTTCTGTTCCTAATACCTTAATTAAAACATATAGTGCCTTTTGGAGATACTCCAACGCCTTGGGGTATTCGCCTTGAGAGTAATATGCAAGGCCAATATTATTATAGGTCGTAGCCACACCGGGATGTTCCGAACCGAATACTTTTTCTAAAATTTCAAGAGCCTTTTGATAATACTCCAATGCCTTGGTGTAGTCGCCTTGAGAGTGATATGTTTGTCCAATACAGATGTAAGAATTTGCCACATTGGGGTGTTCTGTTCCTAATACCTTAATTAAAACATCTAGTGCCTTTTGGAGATACTCCAACGCCTTGGGGTATTCGCCTTGTGAATTATATAAAAAACCTATATTATTATAAGATGTAGCCACATCGGGATGTTCCGGTCCAAATACTTTAAGCCGGATTTCAAGAGCCTTTTGGTGATACTCCAACGCCTTTGGGTAGTAGCCTTGTGAGTTATATATATAACCAATATTATTATAGGTCGTAGCCACACTGGGATGTTCCGAACCGAATACTTTAAGATAGATTCCCAAAGCCTTTTGGTGATACTCCAAAGCCTTAGTGTAGTCGCCTTGATTATCGTGAACAATACCTATATTATTATATGATGTAGCCACATTGGGATGTTCCGTTCCTAATACTTTAAGTAGTATATTCAGAGCCTTTTGATAATACTCTAATGCTTTAGGGTAGTCGCCTTGTGAATTATATACA
>JAFXIZ010000069.1 GCA_017532725.1 Bacteroidaceae bacterium | reverse complement strand
TTCGGTAGTGATTTTAACCTCAAGTTCCGACACATCGGTGCCTACGGGGAGTGAGTCGGCATTATATATCAATCCGTTCTCAAGGTCGATGGTGAAAAATACATTTTCGAGGTTGTCCAACAGGGTTGTGTCGGCCTTCAATGAGAATGCCGAGATGCGAACACTGCCTGTTGATACCTTCTCCTCATCCTCATCTTTCTTGCAGGCCGGCAATATGCAGCATATTGCTGCGAACAAAAGGATATATTTGAAAAGTTTGGTCATTTATTTTAACAGTTATTTGTGTTTAGTCTATATCAAACGACAAAGATAGCAACTTTTTTGTCATTAATACATTTAAAAAGCGACAATTATAATAATTTAGATATAAAGATTGCACCTTCGGGGCTGTTTGTGGCAGGCTTCGAGGGGTGGAAATGTGTGTTTGGACAGTAAAACTATGCTTTTGAGCGATGTTGGTGGCTCTTTATTGACGCCTTATGATGCGTGTGTGGTGTCCTTGCCGATGAAGGTTTATTTGCATTTCTTCACCATTGATAATGGGGACTTTTATGCCGTTGTGCAACTCTATGGGGGTGGTCTCTATGCGAGCCTCATCCCATAGATTGCAGTCGATGAAGGCTTGCAACAGGGTGCTGCCTCCCTCTACAATGAGGCTTTGTACGTTTCGTTGGTGTAACTCCTTGAGCAATACATCTATCGATGATGCTTCGGGGGCTAATGCTATTGTTTCGACGCCTTTTACTTCTTCGTTTTTCCCCAATAGCAGGGTGTCGGTAGTGCCGTCAAATAGGGCCGAATGGGCAGGAATGCGTCCTCGCTTATCGATGGTTATGCGCAACGGATTACGCCCCGACCAATAGCGCGTGGTAAGCGAGGGATTATCGGCTATGGCAGTATTTGTTCCTACCACAATGGCATCGTTGGTGGCGCGTAGTCGGTGTGACCAACAGCGTGTTGTGGGTGTCGAAAATTGTGTGGGAGGCTCGTTGGCTTGTCGGTGACGGTCGATAAATCCGTCGCTGCTTTGCGCCCATTTAAGTGTGATGTAGGGGCGACCTTGTTGTTGGAAAGTTATAAACTTGCGATTGAGCCACATACAAGCCTCTTGCAAGATATTCGTGGTGACATCGATGCCGTGCTGTTGCAACTTGCGTATTCCTCGTCCACTCACTTGAGGAAAGGGGTCGAGACAACCTACCACAACGCGAGGTATTTTCGATTCTATAATTAAGTCGCAGCAAGGGGGTGTCTTGCCGTAGTGCGAGCAGGGCTCTAACGAGACGTATATCGTTGAGCGCGAGAGTAATGACTTGTCGCGTACCGATGCTATGGCGTTGACCTCGGCGTGAGCCTCACCACATCGGCGATGGTAGCCCTCACCAATAATGTGTCCGTCGCATACGATTACTGCGCCCACCATAGGATTGGGCGATGTGTGCCCCTCGGCCATAGATGCCAATTGCACGCAACGTTGCATATATAACTCATCGATATTCATAGTGCAAACTTACACATAATTCCGAAAAAAAATATACCTTTGTGGCATAAAAACTATGCAACAGGCTCTCGATTTGATACGCAACTCCTTGAAGGATGTTTATCCCAAGGGTGAGATAGAGGGCTTCATTCGATTGATTTTCGACCAATTATGTGGCTTTTCGACGACCGATTTGTTGTTGAAACGTGATGTGGAACTTATGCCCGAAATACGGTGTAAGATTGAGTCGATTGTTGAGCGATTGAAGTTGCAAGAGCCTATTCAATATATTCTGGGCGAGGCATACTTTGGTAACTTGCATTTGTCGGTGGGCAAGGGGGTATTGATACCCCGACCCGAAACGGCCGAAATGGTGGCTCGCATAGTGCAAGAACAAGGTGATGTAAAGGGTTGTGTGGCCGATATTTGCACCGGTAGTGGGTGTATAGCCATAGCGTTGGCTCGGGCGTGGAATGAGGCGCGTGTCGAGGGTTGGGATATTTCATCGGAGGCCCTTGCGTATGCTCGCCGTAATGCTGCCACAAATGGTGTGGAGGTGACGTGGCGCGAATGTGATGTGTTGTCATATACGCCACATACTGAGCCTCGTTACGAGATTATGGTGTGCAACCCTCCCTATGTACTTGATAGCGAGCGTACCGATATGGATGATAATGTGTTGCGTTATGAACCACATTTGGCGTTGTTTGTTTCGGATGAAACGCCTTTGCTGTTCTATGAGGCCGTAGCCCGTATTGCGTGGAGTGAGTTGCTGTCGAGAGGAACTTTGTACTTCGAGATAAACTGTCGTATGGGCAACGAATGTAAGCAGATGTTGTCGAGGATGGGCTTTGTCGAGGTAGAGGTGTATAAGGATTTTATGGAGGTTGACCGAGTGGTAAAGGCCGTAAAGCCTTGATAGAGCGTTGAAGTGAGAATATAATAAATATTTATGTCAGATACTATTACAAGAGATGATGCCTTTCACAAACTTGCCGCAAGATGCACTACCAAAGAGTGTTGCATATCGGAAGTGCGTGAGAAGTTGCGCAATTGGAACATCGGGCGTGTCGATGAGGATAGCATAATAGAACAATTGCTTGCCGAGCGATATATCGATGAGGCGCGATATTGCCGTGCATTCACCAATGACCAATTCCGTTTTGCCGGTTGGGGGCGTATAAAGATAGGTTATACATTGCGACAAAAGCAGATAGATTCTCTCACTGTATCGCAAGCGATACAAGCGATTGATGATGAGGAGTATATCGATTCATTGCGTAAAATTCTCAAGAGTAAAGTGAAGGGGTTGAAGGCGTTGCCGGTGCAAACGCAGAGTGAGAAACTGATGCGATTTGCCCTGTCGAGAGGCTTCGAGGCCGACCTTATTCGCAAATGTCTGAAGGAGTTGTCGTTGGAATGCGAAGTTGGATTAGAGATATAGCCGACTTCTTCTTTCCTCGCACCTGCTTGGTGTGTGGGAATGTTTTGATGCACAATGAGGAGCATTTGTGCCTGCACTGTCTGCCCGATATGCCTCGTACCGACTTTTGTTATCATCCCGATAACGCTATGGCGCAACTCTTTTATGGTAAATTGCGAGTCGAAAGGGCTGCCGGATATTTCTATTTTTCCAAAGGAAGTGATTATAGGTTATTGATACATCGCATCAAGTATAATGGCGAGAAAGAGTGTGGCAGATATTTGGGACAACTTTTTGTCAGAGAAAATCGCGACAGCCGTTTTTTCGATGGTATCGACTGTGTCGTTCCCGTACCCCTTCATCCTCGCAAAAAGCGTATGCGTGGGTATAATCAAAGCGAATGGATAGCCCGAGGTATTGCCGAAGAATTGAATATACCCCTTGTCGCCGATGCGCTGATATCGCGTACTCACCGGATGTCGCAAACGCGTAAAGGCATCTACGACCGTTACTTGTCAACACGCCAAGCCTTCGACCTACTGCCCGACAATCGACTTGTGGGACGCCACGTTTTGCTGGTCGATGATGTTGTTACAACAGGTGCTACATTGCTGGCCTGTGGCGAGGCTTTGGCCAAGGGAGGCGTTACATCGATAAGTATGGCTACATTAGCCGTAGCAAAGATATAGACCGATAAGGCGTTGCGAAGAAATAACTGTGATAAAAAATAAATATATTTGGCTTGATATATAGTTATTTTTTCTCTTTTTGCTTACCTTTGCATTTGGATAAAAAGTTTTCATCAAAATGTTTAATCAATAAAAAGTGTGAATATGAAAACCGTTGAAAAATTATTAGCAGAGAAGTTGTTGAACATCTGCGCCATAAAGTTACAGCCAGCCAATCCTTTTACTTGGGCATCGGGTTGGAATTCACCTATTTATACCGATAATCGTCGCACTCTTTCGTATCCCGATGTGCGTAGTTTCATAAAAGTAGAGTTGTGTCGTCTTATTCTCGAGAATTTTCCCGAGGTCGATGCTATAGCCGGTGTGGCTACAGGTGCTATTGCACAAGGTGCATTGGTGGCCGATACATTGGGTCTTCCCTATGTATATGTGCGCTCGGCTCCCAAAGATCACGGCTTGGAAAACCTTATTGAAGGTGACTTGAAGCCCGGTCAAAAGGTTGTTGTTATCGAGGATCTTGTATCGACAGGTGGTAGCAGTATCAAGGCTGTTCAGAGCATCCGCAATGCCGGTTGCGAGGTGATAGGTATGGCTGCTATATTTACATACGGATTTCCCGAGGCTGCTCGCCGCTTCAAAGAGGCTAACGTTGAGTTGTTGACATTGAGCAACTATAACGCTATGCTTGAGGTGGCTATTGAAACCAACTATATTGCTCCCGAATATCTCGAAACATTGCAAGAGTGGCGCAAAGATCCTGCCAATTGGCAAGTTGACCAAAAAATCTAAAGCCCGATATGAGTACCACAACTTTCGAGAGTAAGATTACTCGCATACCGGCTCCTATCGATATGGTGTATGCAAAACTGTCGGACTTGAGCCACTTGGAGGCGTTGCGCGATAGAATCCCTGCCGATAAAGCCGAGAAGATAAAGGATATGCGTTTTGATGCCGATTCTTGTATGATAAACGTCGATCCGGTGGGTGAGATGGCTTTCCGTATTATTGATCGTGAGCCACCCAAGACCATCAAGTTTACAGCCGAGAAGTCGCCACTGCCTCTTTTCTTGTGGATACAACTTGTGGCTATTGACGAGCAAAGTACAAAAACTCGCATTACTGTTAAGGCCGAGATAAATGCGTTCTTGAAACCGATGCTTTCAAAACCTATTCAAGAGGCTATTGACCGTATGGCCGAGATGCTTACCGTTATACCCTATAACGGTTGATATAAAAAGGCTTAAAAACAATAAGAGTGGCACTGCATCGTTATAGATGTGTGAGTCACTCTTTTGTTATATAATAAAGATTGTGTATAGATGAAACCACTGAAGTACATATTGGTTGCTATGGCATTGATGTTGTCGGCAGTAAGTTGCGAGAATGCCGACGACGACCGCATCCCTACTGCCGCTGTGCATATCGATTTTGCCAATGCAGCGATGTGGAGTGTATATGGCGTGTCGGCTTATCCCGACCATAAAGAGTTTATTAAGGGGGAGAATAAGCCCAAAGGTTTTACCTATGTTGCCAACTCGGCAACGGGTTATGGGGGTGTAATGCTTGTGTGTACGCCTACCAATGTTGTGTTGGCTTATGATATGTCGTGTCCTGTCGAGCGCAGTTCTACCATCCGCATCGAGTATGACAGCAAGGACTTGGTATTGCGTTGTCCTCACTGTGGCTCTACTTACGATATCTCTACCGGCTCGCCCTTGTCGGGCAGCGCGCTTACCAATAGGTATCTCTTGCAGCCTTATGCTGTATATTTCAATGCTATGGGTGGGGTGCTTGTGACACGATAAGCAACAGAAATTTGTAGTAAAAAACGACCCCCGACAGCCACTGATAGGTGACACTGTTGGGGGTTGGTTATATCTGCAAGAGTCTTGCTCTATACACACATTGGGTTGCTTTATTCGACAGCGATACGCTTGGGCTCGGCTGCTACGGTAGCGTGATTCTTGGGGATGGTGATAGTGAGGACTCCGTTGTCTTGCGTAGCGCGAATATCATCCTTGTTGACATTTTCGGGTAGGATGAGTGTTTGTTGGAATTGCGAATAAGAGAATTCGCGTCGTAGAAACTTTCCTTTTTTGTCGCGCTCCTCATTATTATTGCGATTTTCCACTGTGACTATCAGTTGGTCGTGTTTATCTACAGTAACGCAGAAGTCATCCTTTGTAACGCCCGGTGCTGCAATCTCTACGATGTATTCTTTTTCCGTTTCTACAATATTCAGTGTCGGAGCCGAAGCATTGGACTTGGCAATCCATTCGTTGCCGAAGAAATCGTTAAAAATACCGGGGAGCCAGTTTTGTGAACGTTTTGCTGGTGTTGACATAATAGAACCTCCAAATTTAAATTGTTATACAGTCATTAAACAATTCACAGTCGTAAAAGGTTGAGTGTCGGTGCGAATATGGTAAAAAAAATCGCTGATACGTTCTTGTGTAGGCGTATCAGCGATTGTCTTACCCGTGCGACTTGCGCACAGTTTATGTGTGGTGTTTTCTACAAGTTGAATGCTTGTTTTACGGCATCAACATAATCGAGTTTCTCCCAAGTGAACAACTCTACCTCGCGCACGATAGGCTCGGGCAAGTAGCGCGAAGCAAATGTCTTGGTAACGGTGCGAGGTGTGCGACCCATATGTCCGTACGATGCTGTCTCTTCGTATATGGGGTTGCGCAGTTTGAGGCGTTCTTCTATGGCGCGAGGACGCAAGTCGAACAGTTTATCGACAATTGCAGCAATCTCGGCATCGCTTTGTGTAACGTGCGACTTGCCGTATGTGTTGACATATATGCTCACAGGGCGAGCCACACCTATGGCGTATGATACTTGCACAAGTACCTCATCGGCAACGCCTGCGGCAACAAGGTTCTTGGCGATGTGGCGAGCAGCATAGGCTGCCGAGCGATCGACTTTCGATGGGTCTTTACCCGAGAATGCACCACCACCGTGTGCGCCTTTACCACCGTAGGTGTCAACGATAATTTTACGACCGGTCAAGCCTGTGTCGCCGTGAGGGCCACCTATTACGAATTTGCCGGTGGGATTGACGTGCAGAATAAGACGTTCGTCGAAGAGGGCTTGAACACGCTCGGGCAGTTGAGCAATGACACGAGGCAACAAAATCTTCTCTACATCCTCGCGAATGGTGGCAAGCATCTTCTCATCGGCAATGGCTTGCGCTTCGGGGGTATTGCCTTCGGCGGCTACAAACTCGTCGTGTTGTGTCGAAATAACGATTGTGTGTATGCGTACAGGCTTGTTTTGCTCATCATATTCGATGGTTACCTGCGACTTCGAGTCGGGGCGCAGATATGATGTAACGCGACCCTTACGCAAGTAGGTCATTTGTTCTCCTTCGCGACGTATCTTGGCAAGTTCTACCAACAGCAAGTGTGACAATTCGAGCGAGAGAGGCATATAGTTGTCGGTTTCGTTGCAGGCGTAACCAAACATCATACCTTGGTCGCCGGCACCTTGTTCCATAGGGTCGTTGCGCTCTACGCCACGATTGATATCGGCACTCTGTTCGTGTATGGCCGAGAATATGCCACAAGAGTCGCCGTCAAATTTATAAGCACTTTTGTTGTAACCTATGCGATTGATAACGCGACGTGCTGTGTCCATAAGGTCAACATAGGCTGTCGATTTCACTTCACCGGCAAGAACAACCTGTCCGGTTGTCACCAGTGTTTCGCAGGCTACTTTTGAGGTGGCATCCTGAGCCAAGAACTCATCAAGTATAGCATCCGACAGTTGGTCGGCTACTTTATCAGGGTGTCCTTCCGACACCGATTCCGAAGTGAATAGATAATTCATTGTTTTATTTTTTTAGTTGTCTATATACACTGTATCACAATCGATTATGGTCGATTATATCATTGCTGGTAGGATGTTGCGCTTTGAGTGTCGTGTGACAACCATTGCCTATGGGTGGCAATACGAAAAGAGCAGTTTTAGCAATTTTTTTGTGTGGTTGCAAGCAGCCAAATCCTTCCACAATGATTTCGGCTGCAAAGGTAAGAAATATAATTGGAATATAAATAATAAGATAGGACTCTTTTTTTGCGCGTGGCGTGCGATGTGACAAGAGATGGTTAACAAGTGGGGGGTAACAAAAATACAGCGAGGCGCACTGTGTGGTGCGCCTCGCCGATTATAGTGGTTATCTCAAATATTAGAGTTGAGGACCTGCTGCTACGAGAGCCTTGCCTGCTTCGTTACCTGTGAACTTGTTGAAGTTCTTGATGAAACGACCGGCGAGGTCTTTGGCCTTCTCTTCCCATTCGCAAGCGCACTTGTAAGTGTCGCGAGGATCGAGGATTGCGGGGTCAACACCGGGCAACTCGGTGGGAACTGTGAACGAGAAGTAAGGAATTTGTTTTGTAGGAGCCTTGTCGATAGAACCGTCGAGGATAGCGTCGATGATACCACGAGTGTCGCGGATAGAGATACGCTTGCCTGTACCGTTCCAACCTGTATTTACGAGGTATGCTTTAGCACCCGATTTTTCCATCTTCTTAACCAACTCTTCGGCATATTTTGTGGGGTGCAATGACAAGAATGCAGCACCGAAGCAAGCCGAGAATGTGGGAGTAGGATCAGTGATACCACGCTCGGTACCGGCCAACTTGGCAGTGAAGCCCGAGAGGAAGTAGT
>JAFXIZ010000068.1 GCA_017532725.1 Bacteroidaceae bacterium | reverse complement strand
AGCGTGGCACGATTGGTTTTCTTCCTTGTACTATGGTTTGTTATAGGCACTTTCATCATTCCCTCATTCATTCGCAGTGTACGACGTTTCCTCAATAACGAAACACTGCTTATCGTAACGATGGGATTATGCTTCGGAATGGTGGTAGTAGCCAATTATGCCGGATTTTCTTCGGCATTGGGAGCATTCGTTATGGGCTCAATCCTGTCGAGTGCCAACGAGGTGGAACGCATAGAACGTATTGTACAGCCCATTAAGGACCTATTTGGTGCAGTGTTCTTCATCTCGGTGGGTATGCTTGTCGATCTTAACGCCTTGGTCGAGTATGCCATACCTATTATTATCCTATCGATAATAGTTATTGTAGGACAATCATTCCTCGCCATCATAGGTATGCTGCTATCGGGACAACCCCTGCGCACATCTATACAATCGGGCTTCAGCCTATCACAAATAGGTGAGTTCTCGTTTATCATAGCCACATTGGGTATATCATTGGGTGTAATGGATAAGTTCCTCTATCCCATAGTGGTAGCCGTATCGGTTGTAACCACGTTTACAACACCTTATATGATAAAACTTGCCGAGCCCTTCTTCAAGAAGATAGAGCCTCGCATCCCCGAGCGTATCAAGAAACGCCTCGACGAATATGCCAACAGTAAGACCATCATCAAAGACGACAAGGCTACTTGGAAGAAAGTTATACTCAATTATGTCACCAACATACTCATCTTCGGCATATTGGTAACTGCCATTATAATAGTGTCGGAAATATGGCTATTCCCCTTTGTCGAAGGTTGGATACCCGGAACAGTAGGCAAATTGTTAGCAACAATCATTACACTATTGGCAATGTCACCATTCTTGTGGGCTATAACAATGCGTCGCACCAATAGCAACATATTGCGTACGCTGTGGAGCGACGGTCGCTCCAACCAAGTGCCCATTATGCTACTCATCGTATTCCGATATGTAGTGGCTATGGCCTTTGTCATAGGTTTCTTGCTATCGGTTTACTCGTATGTGGGTATGATAATAGGAGTGGTCATATTCATCCTGATGATGAAAACCTTCTCGAAAGATATACAAAAACAATTCCGACGTCTTGAGAAGGGCTTCTTCGACAACCTCAATCAACGTGAGCGCAGCAAAAAGGGTATTGACCTTATCCACGACTTGCACATAGCGCGTATGACACTGCACGAAGAGAGCGACTTGGCCGGTGTGCGACTTGCCGACTCCAACCTACGCAAGAAGTACGGTGTTAACCTCGTGAGCATATTACGAGGTACACGTCGCATCAACATCCCCGGTGGCGATGTACGCCTATTCCCCGGTGATGTATTGGGCGTGATAGGTACCGAGGAGCAGATAAGCAAATTCCTACCGGCTGTGGAGTGTGGCGAGGCTGTGGCTTGCGATGGCACAAGCGAAGAGGTTACATACACCTATATTACCATCAACGAGCAATCGGCTTGGATAGGCAAATCGACAGCCGAACTTGGTTTGCGCAACATATATCATTGCCTGCTTGTAGGTATAGAGCGAGGCATCGACACCTTCCTACAACCCGACGGCACAATAAAGATTGAGGCCAACGACATACTATGGGTGGCCGGCGAGCAACCCTCAATCAAAGCCATCAAAGAGATAGCACAAGGAGAAAACAAATAACAAACAGCATAATATTAATATCCAATAATAAATACATCAGAAAGATGCAGGAAAAAATCATTATTCTTGACTTTGGTTCGCAATACACCCAACTCATTGCGCGACGTCTGCGCGAGTTGAACACATACTGCGAACTTATGCCTTACAACAAATTCCCCTTCGGTAACGAAGAGGGTATAAAAGGTGTAATCTTATCGGGTAGCCCCTACTCGGTAAATGACCCCAATGCGTTGCAAGTTGACTTGTCGAAATTGAGAGGAAAATATCCTATATTGGGAGTATGTTACGGTGCGCAATACATTGCCCACACTGCAGGAGGCAAAGTAGAACGCAGCGACACACGCGAGTATGGTCGCGCCAACCTTGCTTGGCACGATGAGAACGACCTGCTTATGCACGGCGTACGCGAAAACTCACAGGTATGGATGTCGCACGGCGACTCTATCACATCGATACCCGAAGGCTTCACACTGATAGCAAGCACCCACGAGGTACGCACAGCAGCCTATCGTGTTGAGGGCGAAAAGACTTGGGCTGTACAATTCCACCCCGAGGTATATCATAGCGAAGACGGTACTATCTTGCTTACCAACTTTGTACGCGATATATGTGGTTGCAAGCAGGATTGGACTCCCGCATCGTTCATCGAGCATACCGTAGAAGCCCTCAAGGCTCAACTTGGCGATGACAAGGTAGTATTGGGCTTATCGGGTGGTGTCGATTCGACTGTTGCAGCCGTGTTGCTCAACCGTGCTATCGGTCACAACCTCACTTGTATATTTGTCGATAACGGCTTGTTGCGCAAGAATGAGTTTGAGAGCGTATTGGAAAACTACAAGCATATGGGCCTCAACGTAATAGGTGTTGATGCCAAAGAGTACTTCTACGAACGTCTGGCCGGCGTAGTAGAGCCCGAGCGCAAACGCAAAATCATCGGTGCCGGCTTTATCGACGTTTTCGACCAAGAAGCCAAGAAACTCGAAGGTATCAAATGGCTCGGTCAAGGCACTATCTACCCCGATGTTATCGAGTCACTCTCAATAACCGGTATGGTTATCAAGAGCCACCACAACGTAGGTGGTCTGCCCGAACGTATGAACCTCAAACTTGTTGAGCCTCTGCGCCTGTTGTTTAAAGATGAGGTACGTCGTGTAGGTCGAGAATTGGGCATTAGCGAGAAACTCATTGGTCGCCACCCCTTCCCCGGCCCCGGCTTGGCAGTGCGTATTCTCGGCGATATCACTCCCGAGAAGGTACAAATATTGCAAGATGCCGACCACATCTTTATACAAGGTCTTATCGACAACGACCTCTACGACAAAGTATGGCAAGCCGGCGTTATCCTATTGCCCGTCAAGAGTGTAGGCGTAATGGGCGATGAGCGTTCATACGAACGTGCCGTAGCCTTGCGTGCCGTACTATCGACCGACGGTATGACTGCCGATTGGGCACACCTGCCCTACGAATTCCTCGCCAAAGTGTCGAACGACATCATCAACAAAGTGCAAGGAGTCAATCGTGTAGTATATGACATCAGTTCAAAACCACCCTCGACAATCGAGTGGGAATAATCCTATAAAACATATCAAAAACAGCCCCATCTTACATTCCGGTGGGGCTGTTTATTTTTTTAAGTCGACTATTTCTATACCCACAGGGTGTAACAAGGAGTGTAACGCACCCACAGGGCAAACCTCCTTAAAATCGCAAGCGACACCTCCTTTCGCAAGGGGATGCCGCTTAATCTTCTATTATAACTATCACAAAAACTATTTAATAATATGAGGAAATAAGTATTATTATATTTAGTATTTCATCGCTTCTATATTATGAACGGTACAAAGGTATATAATATTGTATTATAATCACAAAAATCGGTATTAATTTTTCATAAATAATTATTTAAAAAAGTTGCGCGAGTGGCAAACCACTCGCGCAAGCAACTATATTCCACTGTATTACAGCGACTTTGCATATTATTCAGCACGACTATCCGATGGGATGGCTGAAGCATCGGCATCCGACTCATCGGTTATGCCGGCTTCGTTTTGCAGCAACTTCCAATTCTTTTGTGCCTTTTGTGGTATCTTCGGCTCGATACCGAGGCTGCGCATCTTCTCAAACTGCAATATGAGGTTGTCGTTGCCCGACTTGAGGCGTACCGATGCACTGTCGCACGAACGAACTGCTGCATCGAGGTGCTGACGCACGGTTTCGATATCGGAAGCAAAGGATGCAAATTGCGCATACATCTTCTCGGCTCGTTCTTTAATGGCTCGGATGTTCGACTCCAAACGTTGCTGACGCCACATATCCTGCAACATACGCACAGCAAGCACCAAGTTGGTGGGAGTCATAATGATAATACGCTTCTGATAGGCCTCGTTCCACAAGGTCTTACCTTGATTGCGAGCCTCATCGAGCGCCAATAGGAACATCGATTCGATGGGAATGAACATAATGACAAACTCGGGCGACTGCTTGGTGCGCGATGAGTAGTCGCGACGCTCCAACTCGCGAATGTGGTTATACACCGAGTCGAGGTGCTGACGTGCATATCGGCGGCGATCTTCATCACTATCGGCATTCATATATGAGTCGTAGGCAGTAAAGGATACCTTCGAGTCGATTATCAAGTCGCTGTGATTGGGGAAGTGCAAGATAGCATCGGGGCGACTGTTATCGCCTACGGCATCGACCGTCTTTTGTATCTCAAAGTCCTCACCCTCACGCAAGCCCGACTGTTGCAAGATGTTGAGCAATATCATTTCACCCCAATCGCCTTGCACCTTGGTGCCTCCACGCAACGCGCTCGACAACTTATCGGCCTCACGACGCATCATTTCGTTTTGAACAGCCAACTGTTTTATCTGCTCTTGCAACGTAGCACGCTCACGATTTTCTACCTCATAACACTGCGATACTTGCTTTTTAAATCCCTCTATATCGCGATTGAGAGGCTCAAGTATGGTCTTCAGGTTTTCACCACTCATCTCCTTGAAGGTGCGAGTCTTCTCATCCATAATATCCGAGGCCATTGTCTTGAATTGCAACAGCATCTGCTTTTGCAACTCATCCATTTCCGACTTACGAGCATCGAGTTTATCCTGCAAGGCATTATACTCGGCTTGCAGTCGTGCATATTGAGCAGTGGCATCGGTCAACGATGCTTGCAACTCATTGTACTTGCCTTGCAGCAAGACAAAGTCGGACGCCTGCTTGTTGATATCGCGTTGCGCGGCTTCAAACGCGGCTTCAAGTCGGGCTTTGTCATTATCGAGTACTCTATTGCTATCCTCAACACGTTCCAACTCATCTTTTACCTGCGCCAACTCCTCACACAATCGCGAGTTTTCTTCATTGACGGTATTCATCGAGGCCGTTATACGGTCGTGCTCGCGCAACAACTCGTGCTTATGTTTTTCCTGTCGCAATCGCATAAACAGATATGTCACGACAACACCTATCAATAAAGCAGCAAGAGCATATATTACAACATTCATAATTGATTATTATTTTTGATTATTTGGGTTGATAAAGTTAGTAACTTTTTCCCGATTATCGCAATTTTCATATTATCTTTGAAAAAAATTTTTTCATCCACACACAGTTTCGATTATGATAGAACTGATAGAGAAATACTTTACCTCGCTCACTGATAAGCAAAAAGAGCAATATGCAGCCTTGGGAACATTATATCCCGAATGGAATGCCAAGATAAATGTTATATCGCGCAAGGACATCGACAACCTCTACGAGCACCATATACTCCACTCATTGGGTATAGCCTGCGCACTACGCTTTACAGCCGGCACAACACTTGTCGATGTAGGTACGGGAGGAGGATTCCCGGGTATTCCTCTGGCAATTATGTTCCCCGAATGTCAGTTCCACCTCATCGACCGTATAGGCAAGAAAATTCGCGTAGCCACCGAGATAGCCACAGCAATAGGTCTTGACAACGTGACATTTCGCCACGCCGGCATAGAAGAAGAGAAGCAAAAGTTCGATTTTGCCATCAGTCGCGCCGTTATGCCACTGCCCGACCTCGTAAAGTTGGTACGCAAAAACATATCGACCAAGCAACGCAACGCTATGGCCAACGGCTTGTTCTGCCTCAAAGGAGGCGACTTGGAAAGCGAGATAGCCCCATTGCGCAAACGCCTGCTGGAGTTTGACCTCAACAACTTCTTTGAGGAAGAATACTTTACCACCAAGAAGGTGTTATATGTACAAATATAAAAACACATTCAATCGCAACGGACAATGAAAATTACAAGATTCTCTTTCAATGCCTTTCAAGAACTCACCTATGTTATATGGGATGATGTGAGCCTCGAATGCGCCATTATAGACCCGGGCTGCTACTACCGACGTGAGCAACAAGTATTGGAAAATTATATTTCAAAAAACAACCTCAAGGTAAAGTATCTGCTTATTACCCACATACACCTCGACCACTACTTCGGTGCGCCCTTCGTAGCACGTACCTACAATGTGCCGGTATCGGCAAGCAAGGCCGATGAGCCACTACTCGACTTGATGTCGAGGCAAGCCGAAATGTATGGCACACCCCTGCCCGAAGCACCTATTGCAATAGGCAACTATCTGCAAGCCGGCGATACGCTATACTTGGGCAAGGAGCCTATCCATATACTATCAGTTCCCGGCCACTCTAAAGGCAGCCTTGCCTACTACCTGCCCGAGTCGGAGTGCGTATTTTGTGGCGATGCACTGTTTCAGGGCAGCATAGGTCGCACCGACCTGCCCGGAGGCGATTTCGAAGAACTACTCAACACCATCCGTACACAACTCTTTACACTGCCACCCGAAACGGTTGTATATTCGGGACACAGTGGCGAAACAACCATTGCCGACGAGATAAGGAGTAATCCTTTCTTGCAATAATATTTGTATCATATAATACAGATATGAGGGTTTGTCAAAATTCTTTTCACACTCCTCAGTCAGCAAGGCCGACAGTTCATCTAACTTAGAGGAACAGTAGCCTACGGCTTTTAATCAGCGTTTTACCTTGATTTCTTCTCCCTTAAATTAAGGAAGGTGATTGCAGACCGGAGAGATATTTTTAATTTTGACACACCCTCATATTTTATATATGGTATCAAACTAACATATTACCACGAAGGTACATTTAAAAGATACCTTTTACCATTTATATCGAAATAGGCATTAGCAGAGTGACCCTCATAGGGTAAAACAGCATAATAATGTGTTTGATATTTTACCCTATAAACCAACTTCGAGCCTAATTTCATCACTTGAAGTTCAACTGTAATATACCCTCCTGATGAAGCCTCAACCTCTCCAATACTAATCCACCCATTCAATTCGCTTAACTCCTGCTGCGGCTGTGGCAAAGACGCAGTTGAGGCTTCAAGCGATGTTGGCATAACTGTAAATACAAGAACTGCAACGGCAAATAATGCAAATAGATTTCTTTTCATAATAAATCGCTATTTAGGTTTGTTATTAGATAATATAAAAAAACGCCCATATTTTTTCAAATTTAAGCAATTCTATATAAATCGGAATATCAATGTTGTTAATTATTACTAATAACCACAGATATTACACGATAATGGTCATAGTAGGAAATGCGTGGAATAACTCATTATCAAGACTCATAAAAAATATAGGCAACCCCATTGCAGGGTTGCCTATATTTTATAGTCCAAGAATTTTTTCTATGGTCTGTGTTGATGGGTTATGCGCTACAATCTTGCCATCGGCATCTATCAGATAAGTAGCAAACCCCTTGTTCAGTCGGTATCGGCTGTATAGTTGCGAGCCTTCACCGGCAGCGTCGTAGTATTGTGTAGCAGGTAACAAGTTGTCGCGTTTTACAATCTCGCCATACAGTGCCTCATTGCGCTCGTACGAAACAGCGATATATCGCACCTTGTTGTCACCTTGCTGTTCTATGGCATTGCTATATCGTATATTGGCTATGCGCGAGGGCGCATCATAACTTGCCCAAAAGTGAAGTAAAGTGTAACCTTCATAAGCCTCATCGACAGCATATAGCGTCGTATCGGCAAGTGTCACTTCGGGGGCTATACGACCTTGTTTAAGGCCCGTTTTTTCGGGAGCAAAAGCCGAGGTCAAAGCCAATAAAACAGCCACTACTACAACGATAGAAACAATTTTCTTCATATCGAAGTATTTGGGTTGACACTAAAATTTATTATCGTGGCATCACACCTCAATAATAAATCCCCACTGATTTTCAGCGGTAGCATATACACAGTTGCTTGCTGCAAGTAACCGATGTATAGCCATTTTCGCTGCAAAGATAAGAGTTACTGCCTCAAAAAACAAATATCGGTGCAACCTGTTGCATTTATCGGTGTGCAACCCATTGCATACGTCCTCGTGCGTAAAGGGTTTTAATATAGATTATTATAAATATTTAGATATAAAACATTGCCTTCATAGTGCAACTTATTGCTCTTTTTTTCATAAGTTTGCAAACGATATTATAGGAATCTATCAACGCTGTCAAAACGTTACTTATTTCAAAAAGATATTATGAAGAGATTAATTATTATACTCACCATATTACTGACCCTATTCACCACTCAGGCACAAACGGTAGGACTCGTATTGAGTGGAGGGGGTGCAAAAGGTATTGCCCACATAGGCCTTATAAAGGCTCTTGAGGAGCATAACATCCCCATCGATTATGTAACAGGCACCTCAATGGGCTCGATAGTAGGGGCATTGTACGCAATGGGTTACACCCCCGACGAGATGTTGCAGATTATGACTTCGCAACAATTTCTCGATTGGGCTTTCGGCGTGATACCCAAGCAGGAATTATACTACTTCCTACTACCCGAAAAGACGCCCGAGATTGTTCGCCTCAATCTCGGTTGGCTCAAGCCCGATACCACGCACAACCCCACTCAAATGCTCAATCGCATCATACCGGAGAGTGTTATCAACCCGATGCCTATGAACTTTGCCTTTATGGAGTTGTTCGACCCCTATACGGCTCAATGTGGAGGCAACTTCGATCATCTGTTTGTACCCTACAGAGCCATAGCCGCCAATGTCAACACCAAGAGCGAGGAGGTATTCAGTACAGGCAGTTTGGGCGACGCCGTAAGAGCAACGATGAGCATACCCGTAGCCTACAAGCCCATTACCATAAATGGCGACTTGATGTACGATGGTGGTATATACGACAACTTCCCCGTAAAACCTATGGAGGAGGAGTTCCACCCCGACATTATGATAGGCAGCCGATTGGCGTCGAACGATACGACACAAGTACCGTTGAGCGAGCAAAATGTGCTATCACAGTTGCTCACATTCGTTATGCAAGAAAACGATTATACCATCAGCCCCGACAAAGGTATAGTGGTAACCTGCCCTACACAGGACTTTACGATGTTCGACTTCCAGCACGCACAGGCTATATATGAGAAAGGCTACGAAATAGGCATTCAGATGATAGACTCCATAAAGAGTCGCATCACACGAGAGGTATCGCCCGAAACACGACACATACAACGCCAAGCCTTCAAGAGCCGTACGCCTATTCTGCAATTCAACAAAGAGATAATAATAGATGGCGTAAGAGAGGGCGAGAAAGAGTATATAACCCGTCAGTTCTACAGTTCCGACTCTCTATTGAACCTCAACGACGTATATAGAGGCTTTATACGCAACATTTCGACACAGAAACTATCCGACCTGCGCCCCAAGGCTGTATATAACCCCGACAACGGCACCTTCGACCTACACCTCTCTGCAACAAGCAAGGAGGGACTGTCGGTGGGTATAGGTGGCTTTATCACCTCGCGCAATGCCAATTCGTTCTATTTGGGCGCGCACTATCACACCCTGCGACTCAACTCATTCGACCTCGATGCCGGACTATACTTGGGACAGTCGTACCAAGCCGGATTGCTGTCGGGACGTATGGATGTGGGTCGTCGCGTGCCTATGTACCTGCGTCTGCTCATTGTAAGCCAAATACAACATTACAACGAGAGTGCCAAGTTCTTCTACGCCTTCAATGCGCCATCGTTTGTGGCCAATAACGAGAATTACGCCAAGATTTCGTTGGGACTGCCCATCGCCGGACGTGCCAAGTTGGAGATATCGGCCGGATATGGCTACTTGCGAGATAGATACTATCAAGGCAATATCAAAACTTACGACAGCGATGCTCGCGACATAAGCAAATACAGTTTGGGACAGGTATCGGCTCATATCGAATCGAATTGGTTGGATAATGCCACATACCCCACAAAGGGTGGTCTGTTTCAGGCAACAGCATCATATATATATGGTAAGGAGTACACCACACCCGTTGTTACCGATGGCACATACAGCGAGCAATACCACAACTACCTGCAACTGAAAGCATCGGCACACTACTACATCCCTATGGACAGCCCCATAGCATTGGGCTTGCGAGGCGAGTTTGTGTACAATACCAACAGCCTGTGCGCCAACTATACGGCAAGTATAATACAAGCCCCCTCATTTACCCCCACGCCCTCTACGGTAAACTCGTTCAACACAGGAATGAGAGCCAACCAATACATAGCAGCCGGTATTATTCCTATATGGAAGATAATAAACAACCTGCAACTACGCACCGAATTTTATGCCTTTGCCCCACTGCGTCCCATTGTGGAGGATGACAATTTCCAAGCCAAGTTTGGCAAACCATTTGAATACATCACCTACTTTGGCGAAGCATCGTTGGTATATTCATTGCCTTGGGCTTCATTGAGTCTATATGGCAATTATTGTAGCGAGCCAACCTCTCAATGGAACTTCGGCATAAGCCTCGGAATACAACTATTTGCACCCAAGTTCATTCAATAGCACTACCATATAGCACTGTTACGACAAAATAGTTGCATTCCCAACAGCACTGATTGTCAACAAATTAAAAAGTTGTTTGTAAAAAAGTGGTCATAAAATAGCACAATTCAAAAAATATTCTTACCTTTGCACTCGCGTTTGGCTCCGTAGCTTAACTGAATAGAGCATCTGACTACGGATCAGAAGGTTACAGGTTTGAATCCTGTCGGAGTCACAACAAAGGGTCCCGTAGCTTAACTGAATAGAGCATCTGACTACGGATCAGAAGGTTACAGGTTTGAATCCTGTCGGGATCACAATCATTATTACAAGGAAGGCTCCGTAGCTTAACTGAATAGAGCATCTGACTACGGATCAGAAGGTTACAGGTTTGAATCCTGTCGGAGTCACAAGAAGCAACAGTCAATAGGCTGTTGCTTTTTTGTTTAAGGCAACATATCAAATAAGAGGCATAATATTTGTTTCTGCCCCCTATTTGCACTATCTTCGCATAGAAATAACTGACACTATGAACAACAAAGAACGTGCCGAAGCCCTGCTGCGTATGGGCGAATCATATATAAGTGGCGAGAACGGCTCTCCCAAAGAGTATGCACGAGCCGTCAAGGTGTGGACCGAAGCAGCACTGCTGGGTAATGTAGATGCCCAATACAATTTGGGCGTGTGCTACAACAACGGAACAGGCGTAAAACAAGACAACGCTGAGGCTGCCCGTTGGTGGACAATGGCTGCCCGACAAGGCGATGCAACGGCCATATTCAATATAGCCCTATTCTACCAACAAGGCGTGGGCGTAAAACAAGACTACGCCGAGAGCCTCAAATGGATGAAATTGGCAGCCGGGCAGAACGACCCCGACGCCATTTATCAATTGGGACTCTTCTACGAGAATGGCTGGGGCGTTGAAGTCGATACCGAACAAATGATGAAATACTACCTATCGGCAGCCGAGAAAGGTCACCCCAAGGCTCAAGACATCATAGGTATGGACTACTACAATAAAGGGCTGTACGACAACGCCTTCGAATGGCTGCAAAAGAGTGCCGAGCAAGGCTATGCCGAGGCTCAATTCCACATTGCTCGATGCTACCACTATGGGCACGGTGTAGAACAAAACCCCACGGAAGAGGCTCAATATTACCAAAAAGCAGCCCGACAAGGCCACTCCGATGCCCAATTTAACTTGGGCTACTGCTACCTTAACGGTGTAGGTGTTGATGAAAATATAGAGATGGCAGCCCAATGCTTCAAAATGGCCGCAACAGCAGGCGATGCCGAGTCGCAATTCATTACAGCCTACTTTCTCGAAAACGGCATCGGGTGCGATAATGATGCCGAAGAGGCACGATATTGGTATGAGAAATCGGCTGAACAAGGCTACAAAACGGCGATAGAGAAACTTAAAGAGTATTTACAGTAACAAAGCAAACGCGGTATGTATAACAACACACCGCGTTTGTTTTTAAGGATATTAAGATTAGAACTTATATGTGATACCAGCCATAAAATAACTACCTGCAGTATAACCCACTTCGGCATTTACTGCAAAAGCAGAATTGAAATAGTAACGTGCGCCTACACTACCGGTAAAGTCGAAGAAGGCATAGCCATTATCATTATAATAATAATTCGACCAGAACGAATAACCAAATCCTAAGCCCAATTGCACGTATGTATCAAGACGATCTATAAATTGAAAGTGAAATGAGCAGATTGCATCAACATATAATTGGTCCCATAAATTACCATAATAAGATGTGAAACTATTGCCCAAGGCAGCACCAACACCCAATGAAGCTCTGTCGTCAATCCAGCCACCAGCCACGCCATACTCAACAGCCAAACGTTGAGAAAATCCCCAACCATAACCAACAGTAAGACTTCCTATCAAATCGCCCCGTTCAAATGTCGGCTCTGAAATCTCGGGCAACTCGGCATAAGCATTGTTTGAGCAAATCATTGCTATAACAAGTGATAAAATTCCTATTATTTTTTTCATAATATTTTAATTTTAAGTTATAAACTTTATGATAATCATAATCCGATGGCCGCAAGTACATCTTCTTTAGTAAGCCCAGCGTGAGACTCTGTAAAATCAATAATTACAGTATTTTCTGATATTGTTACAGATTCTCCCGAATTTAATAATTCGTTATACATCAACTGAGCAATCGAAGCATCAGTAAACACCATTTCACATTTCGACTCTATACATATACCATTATCATCGAATGTGAGAACCCAACGGGCCAAATACAAACCCTCATCGACTTCATAAATAAGCTGATTACCATCTTCAATCCACTCACCGGGTTCATCACCTGTGCCGGGGTCATCACCTGTACCGGTGTCGGGAGTAGGCTCTCCCTCATTGGGCAATGAGTTGATAAACTCTCGGTCACTATTATTCAAACCATAAGTAGAATCTGTAATTTTCCATACAATTGATTGCAAATCGTCAACGATATAATCGTAGTAATTATAGTCAACTTGCGAAGTGGGATTATACTCATCTATATTAATCTTCTTGTTTTTCAAGAGATTACAAAGTTCGATGATAGGAGCTGCATCGGTAACAACACCCCACGTATAGACATCGCCACCGTGTGCCGACGAGCGACTCAAATTACCACAATAGAATGACAAGCAAATACGTACCGTACCACCTGCCGGTATTTCTACTTTTACTTTTTTAAGCAACACTCCGTTTTGACAATTACCGGACACATTTTCAAGAATCAAACCGGCAGGAAACTCCACAACAGTTGCACTACTGTTGTTATTGGCAAGATTGACCAATATATCTACATATCCTGTTCCACTACCACGATACACTATATCTTCGTTGGCAGCCACTTTACTTGGTGTTTTCTCAGGGAGAGCTTTTCGTGCCAAAGCTTTGCGTTGAGGCGCAGCAGCATAATCCCACAGTGGCGAGAAATAGTCTGTCCAATAACCTCCACCTTCCAATTCTTGTAACAATTCCACACCATCGGGCAATAGATAGGGGGTTCCTGTCAATTCTCCTTCGGCATTACCCAATCCGGGTATTTCACCGGGGGCATAATCACTCGTTGCAGGAGGCGTTTCTCCACCTCCCGTAGGCTCATTCTTCTCGCACGAGAGCAAGAAACAGCCCATAAACATCAGCGACACTGAAATAAATAAATTCCTTTTCATAAGATTTATAATTTAAGGTTAAACATACTTACTAATAATTGTTATTTTTAGTTCTATTTATCTATAACTACAAACTCCACTCTGCGATTTTTGGCACGTCCCTCATCGGTAGAGTTATCTGCAATAGGATTGTTTTGTCCCTTGCCTACGGCAGCGAGGCGGTCTTGAGTTATGCCCATCTCTACCAACTTCGCTACGATGGCTTGCGAACGTTGTTCGCTGAGGGTTTGGTTCAGGGCTGTATTTCCTGTATTATCGGTATGACCTTCTACTGAGAACTTGATAGTAGGATTGTCGGTCATCAATTTCACAATACGATTTATCTCACCATAAGATTCGGGGCGGATAGTGCTCTTACCTACATCAAACGTGATACCATAGGTTATAAATTTGCCCTCACTCACCATACGGTCATATAGAGGAACTGCTCCTTTGGCTATACGGAAATTTTTGAAATAAGCCTGACCTTGGTTCGACCATATCCACATAGAAGTAGGTCGTCGCATATTGGGGATGTTCACAACACGCACTCCATCGACATAGATTTTGCAAGCACGCTTATTGAACGAAAGTGCAACGTGATGCCACTCATCATACGAGAAATAGACATTGTTGTCATCACTATTGGAGTGGCCGGAATCATCATTGGGCTTTCTCCAATCTGTACCAAGATAAGCTCCTTCTGAACGACCGGTATGAAAGCGCGCAATAAGTGTTCTATTATCATTTAAGCCTATTTCAAATTGATCTGAGGCATTATCTGTTTCATAACAATTCTGCGGATAAATATCAAATTCGATGGTAAACTGCTCCGGCAAATAATTTTTACCATCTGCTATAAGTGGCATAATAGCAGTATAACCAATGGTCATAATACACTTATCATCGCCCATTTGCGCAATCTCGGCATTACCATAATCCATATCCCACTGTGAGGGGAACTCACCCAACTGTTCACCCATTTGATTGTCCTCAAAAAAGATTTCATCACCGGCAACAAAATCACTCTTAGCATAACTTGCGACCTTCTTTTGCGATTTTTTTGCAGGTTCTTCTTGGGGCGATTTTATTGTTTCCGTTTCAGCCTCATCTTCATATTCGTCTTCTTGCACCGAAGTGTTTTTTTTGTTTTTTTTCTTTGAAGCAGCATTTTTCACACCACTGCGAGTAGCATCCTCTCCGGCCTCCCACGCATCTTCTATGGCATCTTCGACAGTCTCAACCACCTCATCTGCAACTGTTTCTTGCGCTTTTTCTGCCACCCGACGCCCCAACTGACGCAACCAAGATTGGCTCCATAAGCTGAATGAAAACGATGACATCAACAAGATTGATATAAACACAACAACTCTCTTCATAATTTTAGATATTAGAATCTTGATTTTTTATTTCATTCATTTTTATGTATTGACGAGGTGATACCCCAACATATTTCTTAAAGCAAAGGTAAAAAGCCGATCGACTACCAAAACCACTTTGTATATATACATCTTCTATACATATATATGTGTTGTTCTTCTGCGCTTCCGATAGAATCTTCTGAGCCTCTTTAACTCGTAGTCGATTGAGAAGTTCCAAAAAGTTCTGTCCAAGAACACTATTTATAGCAGTTGTTATTTTTCGTACCGGCACACCTATATCCCTCGACATCTCCCACAATGAATAAGAAGGATTTAGAAAACGCTTCTCAATGTTTAAGAAAGACAACACTTTCTCACAACATTTCAAATTGGCATCTTCTACCGCCACCATATTAGTATCCAAACAATTTTCCATACAATGCAATTTAATAACTCATTTTGATAGGGGGGGATGAACACAAATGACATTTATTTATTGCAAAGGTTATAATATTTATAATTTTAACACAGAAAAAAGACAACAATTATATCCAAACATCGGATATTTGGACTAAATAATACAACACAACTGCTACAACTATTATATTGTATTTAAAATCAAACAAAAAAACATATAATAGGCAAGTAACGAAGCAGAAGAATAGAATGATGTTTATAAAAAAAAAGCACTGCGAAAATAGCCGCAGTGCGCAAAGAAAAGTTTATATATTACTTTCTACCGTATCGAGAGATATTTACACAACATCAATTTTCTGCCAGTTTGTTTTTCAACCATTGAGAGGGTGTTGTGTTTGTAATTTTCTTGAATACAAGGAAAAATGTCGAGCGAGAACGAAATCCGCACTCTGTATATACACTATCTATACTGTAACCCGACGTTTCGGTATCGAGCAACAATCGTTTTGCCTCCTCAACACGCATCTCATTAATAAACTCAAAGAAATTTTGATTGCGTAACGTATTGATAGAGCGCGATAATAATCGTTGCCCCACTCCTATATCTTGCGCCAACTTTGCCAATGTAAGGTTATTATCAAGATAAGCCTTGCTATCTGTCAAATATTTTACTGCTTGCTCACAAATATCACTCATCTGTTCCTGACTGATTTCGGGTACAGCAATAGTTGTTTTATTCTCATCAACCAATCTATCATCTACCCTCTCGACATACTCATTAATAGCATCATCTACCTTCGACGGCAACACAACAGGGTGCGCAATAGAGTTATACACCAAATAAGCCATAGCAATAACATTGAGAATTTGTATCAGCCAAGCATCGGTACGAGGCCAAATGGCATAACTAACCATTACTACCACAAAAAGCAGAGCAAACAAAATTTGAAAATGTAATATCCACTCTTTCTGCACCCACTCGGCATCGGAAGAGGTCTGGGCAATGGTTCGTTTACGACGAAATATATAGACAAATATGGCTATATAATAGCCCACCATCTGCAAGAATACTATTATTGTATTTAAATTGCCTACCCAACCATCTTCGCCCGACGCTTCACTCTGTATGTTTTGCAAAACTTCGGCTTCGGATATTACTATACTTATAATCAGAAATACTACTGCGGGCAGAAAATGTAGCAAATCGCGCCAACGCATACGAAAATCGGGCGAGAAATTCTTCAACGTAAAGAGCCACAGAAGGGGCATCAACAACGTATTGACCGAAAATGAGATAGGAAACATAAAAAGCGAAACCTCATACCACCCCAACATCCGACTCATATTATAAAAATAAACCGGCACATTGGGCAACACGATAATAGCCGCTGCATAACCATTCTCACCACGAAATCGCGTAGCCAACAATAATATAAAAGCCAATAGCAACAGTATTACAATACTTGAAGAATTGATAGTAAGAATTGTGAGTGTGTAATCCATAACTTATTTATTACTCAATTCATCACAACGATTATTCAGATATTCGCCCACAAGGCGTGCAGCAATAGCAACATATTCGCTACAAGGACGGCGACGATAATAATCGGCAGTACGCTCTTCGGGTACAGGGGCATCGCTATGCTGCTTCAGCCCCAACAACTCGCGACACACTATACTGCCACACTCACTGCGATATCGCTCGGCAAGTTGTTGCACGCCGGTATATATCTGTGTGCGAACTCCCCTATCGGTATTCGACTCTCCACGATAAGCAGCACTGCTCACCATAAACATACCACTCACAGCACCACACACCTCGCGTAGTCGCCCCATACCTCCACCAAGGGGAGCCACCAACGACGCCAACGCATCGGCATCTTGTCCCAACACATCGGCATAAGCCACTACAACCGACTGCGAGCAGTTATATCCCTGCTCAAAAGCCTCACGCGCACGCGCAACGCGCTGTTCTATATCTATTTTCATAATACTCATTACTATTTATTTATTACCAATCGATAGGCTCGTAACCATTCTGTTGCAAATAGGCATTGGCACGACTGAAATGCTTGTTACCGAAAAATCCACGATACGCCGACAGGGGCGATGGGTGTGGCGACTGTAGCACCAAATGTCTGTTACGGTCGATAAACGCACCCTTACGCTGCGCATACGAGCCCCACAATATAAACACTATATGCTCGCGCTCCTCGGCAAGACGATGTATCACAGCATCGGTAAACGTCTCCCAACCCTTATTCTGATGCGAGCCGGCCTGATGAGCGCGCACCGTGAGCGTAGCATTAAGCAGCAATACACCCTGCTCTGCCCAACGCATCAAGTTGCCACTCGTCGGCACAGGCTTACCCAAGTCATCGGCTATCTCCTTAAATATATTGACCAACGAAGGCGGGAAAGCAACGCCATCATTCACCGAGAAACAGAGTCCGTGAGCCTGCCCCGGCTCGTGATAAGGGTCTTGCCCCAATATTACCACGCGCACCTTGTCGAACGGACAAGCATCGAAGGCCGCAAACATCTGCGCACCGGGAGGATAAACAGCACCGGCAGCATACTCACTACGCACATAACGAGTAAGATTTTCGAAATAGGGCTTGTCAAACTCACCCTGCAACCGTTGTTTCCAACTATCTTCTATACGGACATTCATATTACATCTTGAATGTTTAGAGTTGAGCGATTAGTGTTTAGAACAAAAGTCCCAATAAGCACCCTCAACGAACACTACTTTAATACTTGCAAAGCTACAAAAGATTTACTACTTTTGCAACACCAAAATCACTACTTGCACCTATAGTTCAATGGATAGAATACCGGATTCCGGTTCCGACGATTGGGGTTCGACTCCCCATAGGTGTACGAAAAAAGAGGCATCAATTCAGCCTCTTTTATTTTATAATATTCCGATTGAATAAAAAATTAGGGCTGATTTCCCTTTT
>JAFXIZ010000067.1 GCA_017532725.1 Bacteroidaceae bacterium | reverse complement strand
TTTTCTATGGCAAAGATAACGATAAGCGAGGGGAGAACAAAATAAGTTTACTTATTTTTTATCCCGAGCGTAGTTATCTTGGGCATTCAGCCAAAGTGCGATAAGCGAGGGGAGAGCCGTGCTTGCACAAGGCTATACCGAGCGTGAGCAATATGGGCGTTAGCCAAAGTGGGCATTACTCCTCCTTTTACAAATAAGTTTTTCGCACGAAAAAATAGGGCTGTCGGAGAGGACAACCCTATTGGCAACACATAAAACCTTTTTTCATACTATGTTAAGGTTGTTTAAGTGTTCTTTGTAACGCTTCAATTCATCATCGATTGACTTTATGATATATAGTACGATGCTGACATCGTCTATAAATCCACCTATGAAAAAGTCGGGCAGCAAGTCGGTCGGGGTGACAAAATATATCAGTGCTGCGACAACGAGAAGTAGTGCGTATTTGTTGTAGGAGGTGTAGCGTCGGGTGGCTACATCCGAGATGTATTGCCCCAACAACTTTATGTTGTCGGATAGTTTCTTGCCTCCTCCCTTGGTTGTATATTTCATTGCCGACCGATACAACTCCTTGATTTTGTCGGGATGTGAAATATACGACTTTGCCATACGCAACCAGCGACCACGACCGAAATATTTCAATACTCTGCTTTTCATTCTTTCTTCACTCCTTGACGCTTTGTAATGTGGCGTCTTTCAGGTGTTTATAAAAGTTGGTTTATTATTTTTGGTTTAAAAAATTTTATGCCGTATATTTGTAATACATTATTATGACTGTGTGGAGTATAAAAGGTTTAATGTACAAGCGATAAAATGATAAATATAGTCGATAAGAAATGTTGCTGTGGTTGTGGTGCGTGCGCTGAGGTGTGTCCCACGCAAGCCATTTCTATGTCGGTCGATTGCGAGGGGTTTCGTTATCCTGTTACCGATGTTTCGACTTGCATATCGTGTGGTAAATGCGAGAGGCAGTGCCCCTTTATTACCCCCCAAGCAGCCGAAGCACACCGTCCCGAAGGTTTGTTGTTGGCCGATAACGACGATTGCCAACGTGCCACTGCCTCATCGGGTGGTGCGTTTGCGCTGTTGGCAAGTAATGTGATAGATGCCGGAGGTATCGTTTTCGGTGCTGCATTTGACAGCAATTGGGGTGTGCATCATATAGGGGTAGAGAGTATTGCCGACCTGTCACGCCTCAAAGGCTCGAAGTATGTTGAGAGTAATCTTGGTGATAGTTATGCCAAGGTTGCCGAGGCTGTTGCTGCCGGTAGGCGTGTGATGTTTGTTGGTACGCCCTGTCAGGTAGCGGGGTTGCGTCGAGCCATTGGCAAGCCTCATCCTTATTTGTTATTGGTCGATGTGGCGTGTCACGGCATACCCTCATCGAAGGTGTGGGGGCACTCTTTAAAAGAGTTTTGCGATAAAGAGAGTATTTCCCCTAACGATATAACGGCTATTAACTTTCGCGATAAGGTAAAGGGATGGAAAAACTATCACTTTACCGTTACCCATCGCAGTGGTAACTACTCTACACGCGAATTTCCCTATATATTGGGCTTTGCTCACGACCTATATTTGCGCCCGTCGTGTCACGCTTGTCGCATCAAAGAGGTAGGCAGTTATGCCGATATTACCCTTGCCGATGCTTGGGGTATAGAGCATACAACGAGCAATGCTCGTTTTCTCGATGACAAGGGGGTGAGTTTTGTAATGGTACATACCGACGCAGGTCGCGATGCAATGGCCGGTGTAAAGACAGCAACTGTCGAAAGCATCGATACCGAGGAGATGTTGCAATACAATCGCAGTATTGTTACATCGGCACCTCACACAGCCGAGCGTGAGCGTTTCTTTGCTCTCTTGGCTCAAGGTGGTAGTGTGGCGCACTGTGTTGCAAAGGCTCATCGTGTGTCGCTGAAGCAACGATTGGAAAGGCTGCTGACACCCCTGTTGTTGCGATTGGGTATAAAAGGTTTTACAAAAAAGTGGAGGAGAAAATGAAAATAGGAATTTTAACACATCCTGTTCGCTGCAATTATGGTGGTGCGCTACAAGCATACGCCTTGCAAACATTTTTGCAAAGCAAGGGCTATGATGTGGTAATTATCGACTTGCACCGTCCGGCTCGACTGATGTCGCGTCTGCACCATTGGGTAGAGCGTAATATCTTTCATCGTCGATTTACACAATTTGCTCATCGCAATATGTGTCGTACGCCCCGAGTTACCACCGATGCCGCACTGCGTGCTGTTACTGCCGATTGCGATGCTGTGATAGTGGATAGCGACCAAGTGTGGCGACTCACGATGGTACATAGTTTGGAGCGACACTACTTCCTCGATTTTGCTCCCAAGAGCAGCCGTCGCATTGCTTATGCAGCCTCCTTTGGGTTGAGCGACCTTGAGCCTTGCGATGAAGCGTTGTACAATGATATAAAAGTACTTATTTCGCAATTTTCGGCCGTATCGGTACGCGAGGCCGATGGCGTAGATATATGTCGCAAGCATTGGAATATCGATGCACGACAGGTACTCGACCCGACGTTGCTGGTCGGTCGTGAGGCGTTTGAGTCGCTTGCCGATAGGAATAGCAAAAGACTTGGCGAGTTGTTCTATTACTTCTTGGGCAATCGTGGTGCCGATGTGGCGCACCTGTATCGGTTGGCGCACGGTGTGGGTAAGAGGGCGTTTACGGTCAACGCCGGTCGCACGTTGCGCATATCGAAGTTTGCTTTTGCCTTCTATCCGGCAGTAGAGCAGTGGATAGATGCATTCCGTCGAGCCGAGGTGGTAGTTACCGATTCGTTTCACGGAGTATGCTTTGCCTTGTTGTTTAACAAGCCGTTTTACGTTGTAGGCAACAAGTCGGGAGGCGTGTCGCGTATAGAGTCGATTCTCAACCTCTTTGGCCTGCAAGAGCGTTATGTAACCTCGCTCAATGACATAAAGTCGTACGACCAACTTGCTGCTCAAAACATTGATTATAACCCCATCAACAATCGACTTGCCGAATTGCGAGCCTATTCGGAAGATTTTATCTTAAATGCATTGAAACAATGAAAACACTTGCACCGGTCATTCTATTTGTATATAATCGTGCCGACAATACGGCCAAGACCATTGAGCATTTGCAACGCAATTATCTGTCGCAAGATACCGAGTTGTATGTATTCTCCGATGGTGGTCGCGACGATGCCTCGTGGCAGGCTGTCAACGAAGTGCGTGCTATGCTCAAAGGGGTTACGGGTTTTAAGCGTGTCAATATCATAGAACGCCCTTGCAATTTCTACCTCGAGCGCAATGTGATAGAGGGTATTACCGAGGTGCTTTCAACCCACGATAGGGCTATTATTATGGAAGACGATATATGCACATCGCCCTATTTCCTTACCTATATGAACGAGGCTCTTGAATTATATAAAGAAGAGGAGCGAGTGATGCACATTGCCGGTTTTACCAACCTCGATGTAACCGAGTTGGGCGATACCTACTTTACACCTCATATGAGTGGTTGGGGTTGGGCTACTTGGAGCGACCGATGGCTGAAATTTAAGCATTATACCTCGCGTGAGGAGGCTCTTGCAGGACTCTCGCAATATGATATCAATCGCATTACCTATAACGGTAATTTCCCCTGTTTAGGCTCGCTCGATCGCAATCCCATACCTTGGGATATTTGTTGGGAACTTGCCATTTATAGAAACAACGGATTGTGTTTGCACCCTACTCATACGCTGTTGAAAAATATCGGACTGGTTTCGGGTACACACTTTGGATTTAAGAATGGCAAACTCTTTGGCTGGTATGAGTTTGACCGACCATTCAGCACCCATAAAATCAAGGTGGGAGGTATTCCTATCGAGGAAAATGCCGATATAGAGGCTCAATATGCCATAGCCCTCAAAGACCACGGTATGCGCTACAACTTATTGGGTCGCATTGCTCGCCGACTGTATCGATGGGCGAAAGGAAAGAAATAAAAAGAGGAGAATAACTTGAGCGATGGTCGTTCAATTAGTAAGAGAGTAATGTGGAATAAAATTACTTTCTCTGCAACTTTTTTGTTTCGATATGCGTCTAATGCATAAAAACGTTTTATTATGAAAAACCTTTATGCTTTTGCCTTCGCACTGTTATTTTGTTGCTCATCGGTCTTTGCTCAAGTACATACGAAAGATTCTCTACAAGCCTACACTTTATTCTTGCAAAAGCAAAATACAACAGCGAAGGATTATATTCTAAATCTTTTTACGAAGTATGATATTGTGATTTTGTGTGAGCGCGACCACCGCGAAATCACTCAATACAACCTTATTTGTGATATCCTTGCCGACACTCGATTTTCCTGTGAGGTAGGGGCTATATACTGCGAAATAGGTAATATGGCATACAATAAGGCTATTAACCGTTTCTTGCAAGACGATACTCTTTCGCCCGACGAGGTGGAGCAAGGTATTCTTACCTTTCATCGTAATATCTACGGTGCATCGTTGTGGGAGAAAGCCAATTATAGTTATCTGCTAAAAAGTGTCTATGCTATAAACAAGAATTTGGGTAATAATAAAATAGAAGTATTCGGTTTAGAACGGGGCGTAAATTGGGATACAGTTACACAAACCGATATTCTTCGTCGCAATGTTAGTACCGATGCAACCTTTCGTGATGCTATATTGGCAGAAAATTTTATTAATTATCACCGATACAGTCGCACCGGTAAGGCTCTTATTATACTCAATTATCGCCATGCCTTTATGCAAGATATTGCCGGGCGATGCAATGCCGGCCGGTATATCTATGATACATACGGTGATCGTGTAGCCAATGTCTATATCAATTCCTTTTCTCTTGCTCCTGATGGTACTGTGCAAGCCGTACAGGAAGGGTTATGGGATGCTGCCTTTGCTATGGAGCAAAAAGATAATATAGGATTTGACTTGGTAAACACGCCATTTGGTAATGCATCGTTTGATATGATACCTTTTGCTACTACACTTACATATGCTCAAGTTTTCACAGGAATGGTCTATTACACTCACTTTACACAGTTAAGGATTGTGCAGGGTATGCCCAATTTTGTCGATGATGAATTTGCTCGTGAAATGCAGCGTCGATACCGTTTGGAAGGCAATCTCCCTCCTGACATTGAAACCTTGAAACAAAGGTATAATAGAGTAATCGACAGAACTTACCAAGAAGAATTTCCCGCTGCAACAAAGCAAGTGGAGTTGTGGGTAAATGATAATGATAACTGAGGCAAGGTGTAGAGTTGCGGTGCTTGCTGCCAAATATCGGTAACAACAAGCCTCGCATATTGCATCTCGGCACTAAATCTTTAAACTATTGTTTCTTCTTTTTGAAGAAGTCGTTGTACAACTTGATGCTGAAGATGATTGTGCTACAAATAGTGGTAATGAGGTTGGTAAGAAACAGCGACCAAATAATATCGGGCTTGTGCAGTAGTCCTTGCAGCATAAAGCAAAAAGCACCTACAGCCATCATAATAAATGTGGGCAGGGCTATATCGTCGGTCTTGCGTGTGCGTACGGTGCGTATGGCTTGGGGCAGATAACCGAGTATCATACCTATGCTGGCTACATAGCCACATATCTCATATATTACTCCTTGTTCCATTGTTGTGAATAGAGTTTAGTGTTTAGAGTTGATAGTTCCTATTTATAATTAACAATCGAGGCGCCCTTAAAGATGTGGACGCCTCGAATAGTTATATATACAATTTACATTGTGTGAGCAGCAGTTTGCACTACCTCGCCCAATGTGGGGTGGGTGTGAATGATGCGTTTGAGTTGGTCAACAGTAGCACCAACCGAAACAAGTGCGCATACTTCTTGCACCAAGTCGGCTGCGTGAGGTCCATAGAGGTGACAGCCAAGAAGTTTGCCCTCGGCATCGGCAAGGACCTTGCACAAGCCATCGGGCTCGTTCATACAGAGAGCCTTTCCGTTGGCACGGAAGAAGGCTTTGCCACAACGGTAGTCTATGCCTTTATCTTTGCACTCCTCCTCGGTAAGACCTACGGTAGCAACCTCGGGAACGGTAAATACAGCAGCCGGAATTACATCCAAGCGAATACCATCGTTCTCATTGCCACAGATGTGGTTGAGGGCGCGAATACCGTGCCAAGTAGCAGCGTGAGCCAACATAATACCACCTGTAACGTCGCCAATGGCGTAGATGTGAGGTATGTTGGTTTGCATCATTTCGTTTACCTTGATGCCTCCGGGGGTAAATTCTATACCTACATCGGCAAGGTTGAGCGAGTCGGTATTGGCACGACGACCTACAGCCATCAGTACGCGATCGACAGTAATACTCTCCTCTTTGCCTTTGCGCGAATAACTTACTTGCATCTCCTCACCCTCTTGCTTGATGGCAGTAACACCCGTTTGAGTGAGTATGTTGATGCCACGTTTCGAGAGGCTTTGTTTCAAGCGTTTGGCTATATCTACATCAAAGCGGGGGAGTACCTCTTTGCAGAACTCTACAACTGTTACTTCGCTACCGAAACTGTTGAATATCGAGGCAAATTCCAATCCTATAACGCCGGCACCGATTACACACAAGCGACGGGGTATCTCGGTGAGTTCGAGCATCTCTTTCGATGTGAGTACACCGGGAAGATGTGCGCCCTCGATAGGCAGGAATTTGCTTACCGAGCCGGTTGCGATGATGATGTTATCGGCACTGTATTGCTCGCCGTTAACCTCGATGGTGTGAGCATCGACAAATCGGGCTTTGCCCTCAACCAAGTGTATGAGTTTGTGTCCCAACAGTGTGGCAACACCTTGCTTGAGTTGTGCAACGATATTGTTCTTGCGCTCGGTAACAGCGGCAAAGTTGAAGTTGTAGTTTACCCCCTCAATACCATACAACTCGGCTTCGTGCAAGTCGTTGATGACTTGAGCATTCTTGCAGAATGATTTGGTGGGGATACAGCCCTCATTGAGGCAAGTACCACCAATGGCGTTTGCCTCAACGAGAACAACTTCTATGCCTCTTTGTGCTGCCAGAACGGCAGTTTCGTAACCACCGGGACCGGCTCCTATTATGATAAGAGGTGTATGCATAACTTATTCGGCTTGGTTTTTCAACTCGGTGTAGGTGAGGATGGGGTTCTTTGCCGCAGTAGTTTCGTCAAGACGGCGCACCGGTGTGTTGTGGGGTGCTGTCTTTAACTCGTCGGGCATAGTAAGCGCTTCCTCGGCAATCTTCTTCATTATTGCGATGAACGAATCTATTGTTTCGAGCGACTCGGTTTCGGTAGGCTCTATCATAATAGATTGGTGGAACAACAACGGGAAGTAGATTGTAGGTGCGTGATAACCATAGTCGAGCAGTCGTTTGGCAATGTCGAGTGTGGTAACACCTGTAGAGGTATCGGCCAATCCGTCAAATACAAACTCGTGCTTGCACAATGTGTCGATAGGTAGTTTGTAATCGCCTTTCAACTCTTCCTTGATATAGTTGGCGTTGAGTGTTGCCAAGGGGCCTGCATAGCGAATGTACTCCTTGCCAAGAGCCAATATATAAGTGTAAGCACGTTGCAATACAGCATAGTTACCCAAGAAACCCGATACTTGACCAATGGCATCTTTGCCTGTAACGGCTTCGTAGCGACCATCGGCTGTGCGTACGACACGAGGATTGGGCAGATACTCGGTGAGGTGTGCTGCTACACCCACTGCACCGGCACCGGGGCCACCACCACCGTGAGGTGTCGAGAATGTCTTGTGCAAGTTGAGGTGGAGGATATCGAAGCCCATATCACCGGGACGGCAACGACCCAACAGGGGGTTCATATTGGCTCCGTCGTAGTAGAGCAAGCCTCCACAATCGTGTACCATCTTGGCTATTTCGAGAATACGAGTCTCAAACAAGCCGAGTGTGTTGGGGTTGGTCATCATAATACCGGCAATGGTATCATCGAGAACCGAACGTAATGACTCGATGTCGATAGTACCGTCGGGGCGCGATTTTACCTCAACCACGTCAAGGCCACATACTGCGGCGCTTGCAGGGTTGGTACCGTGTGCGCTATCGGGTACAATCACCTTGGTACGTTTCAAATCGCCACGCAAGAGGTGGTATTGACGCATAATCATCAAACCGGTTAACTCGCCGTGTGCGCCGGCAAAGGGGTTGAGCGTACACTCTGCCATACCTGTGATGGTGGCAAGTGAGCGATTGAGTTCGTAGTAGAGTTCCAATGCACCTTGTGCTGTCTCGGCAGGTTGTAGGGGGTGAAGGTTTTTAAAACCATTCAATCCGGCCATCTCCTCGTTGATTTTGGGGTTGTACTTCATTGTACAACTACCAAGAGGATAGAAACCTGTATCGACACCAAAGTTCATATTCGACAAGTTGGTATAGTGGCGAACAACGCCCAATTCATCTACTTGAGGCAGACCGGTATCGGTTGTACGTTGCAACTCGGCAGGAATGTCGTTAGTTGACTGTTTCCACGGATTGCGGGGGAGTGAGTAACCTGTACGTCCCTCTTTCGATAATTCAAATATAAGTCTATCGTAGTATTTCATGGCTTACAGTGTATTAATGACATTAATCAATCGGTCGATTTCGGCAGGTGTGCGACGCTCTGTTACGCAGAACGATACATAGCCTTCCTCTGTTTGCAAAGCACCAAAGATACCCTCTTTGAGCAAAGCCTCTTGCAACTTGTCAACGGGGAGTGTGGTGTTGAGAACAAACTCTTTCAAGAAGGGTTTGTCGAATACGGGGGTGAACTTGCCTGTGGCAACAAGTCGGTTGTACAACTCGTGTGCGCCACCGTAACTCATTTCGTTCACCTCTTTCAAACCTTTGGGGCCCATCAAGGCAAGGTATATGGTTACATACAATGCCATAAGCGATTGGTTTGAACAGATGTTACTTGTAGCCTTCTCGCGACGGATGTGTTGCTCGCGGGCTTGCAGCGTGAGTACAAATGCACGCTTGCCGTCAACATCTTTTGTTGCACCTACTATACGGCCGGGCAACTTGCGAACGTGCTCTTTCTTGCAAGCCAAGAAACCAACGTACGGGCCACCAAAGTTCATAGGCATACCCAATGTTTGGCCATCGCCACAAGCGATATCGGCACCCCACTCGCCGGGAGTCTTTATTACTGCCAAAGCAGAGGGGTCGGCATATACCATAAAGAGAGCCTTTTGCTCGTGCATTGCATCGGCAAATCCGGCAAAGTCTTCGATGATACCATATTTATTGATGGCGGGAGCCAACAAGCCTGCTACATCACCGGCAGCCAACTCGGCCTTTACGGCATCGAGCGATGTCACGCCATCGACGTGCGCTACGGTTGTGATGTTGATGCCACGATACTTGGCGTATGTATCTATCACTTTGCGTGCGTGTTCGGGCAATGTGGCCGATACGAGTACGCGAGTTTTCTTACGAGTTGATGCAAGAGCCATCATTACAGCCTCGGCAGCCGCTGTAGCACCGTCGTACATCGATGCGTTGCTGCAATCCATACCTGTGAGGGCTGCAATCATACTTTGGAATTCAAAGATATAGCGCAATGTACCTTGCGAAATCTCGGCTTGGTAGGGAGTGTATGCTGTAATAAACTCCGAGCGTTGCAACAAATAAGGTATTACCGAGGGAGCGTAGTGGTCGTAAGCACCTGCACCGGCAAATACAGTGAGGTTTTTGTTACGACTCTCCAACTCGGCAAATCGGCGACGTATCTCCTCTTCGCTATACGATGAGGGGAGGTCATATTCTTTGTCATCCGAGAAGAATACTTCTTGAGGAATATCGGCATAGAGGTCGTCGAGCGACTTTATGCCGATACGTTCCAACATTTTCTGTATATCTTCCTCGGTATGGGGAAAATAAGAAAGGTTCATATTACAGTTCTATTAATGTTCGTTAGCGCAGAATGCTTCGTATGCAGCAGCGTCCATCAAACCTTCGAGTTCGCTTGCATCGCTCATTTCTACCTTCATAATCCAGTTTTCGAAAGCGTTTTCGTTGATGAGTTCGGGGTTGTCTTGGAGCGCTTCGTTAACTTCGATTACATTACCACTTACGGGCGAGATGAGGTCGCTGGCAGCTTTTGTACTTTCTACTGCACCAAAGTCTTCTTCTTTGGCAACTTCGTCGTCAACTTCGGGCATATCAACATATACGATGTTACCCAATGCGTGTTGTGCGTAGTCGGTGATACCAACGATAGCAACATTGCCTTCAACTTTTACCCATTCGTGTGATTCGCTGTAATACAGACCATTCAATACTGTGCTCATAATATTTTCGTTTTTTTAGGTTAGATAATTTTATTTTGGTTTAAAGATTATTTTTTGTATTTGGCTTCGTAGAAACGACGTTTGCAGATGGTGCCTTTGAATGTTTTTTTACGGATGCGCACCTCTACTTCGCTACCCATTGCGGCATACTCTTTATCTACAAGAGCAACACATACACTCTTGTCGGTCGAGATAGAACGGTAACCGGTGGTTACGCGACCTACTACCTTGCCGTCAACTTCTACTTCATATTCGGCACGAGGTATGGCCTTGTCGTGGAGTTCGATACCTACCGATTTGCGAGTTACGCCCTCGGCCTTTTGGCGAGCGCAAGCCTCTTTACCCAAGAAGTCGTTTTCTTTATCCAACTTCACAAACATACTCATGCCTGCTTCCACGGGAGTGATATCGACATCGATTTCGTGTCCGTAGAGGGGCAGACCTGCCTCGAAACGCAAGGTGTCGCGGCAGCCCAAGCCACACGCTGCTACGTTGCCTTCGTTGTAGAGTTTGTCCCAAAGACCGATGATTGTTTCGTGGTCGGCATACAACTCGAAACCATCTTCGCCGGTGTAACCTGTGCGGCTGGCAATGAGGTTGCGACCGTTGTAGGTGAGTTCTTTGAATGTATAGAATTCCAAGTCGGCAACGGGCAGACCCAACAATTCGACGGCAACTTTCTCGGCATTAGGACCTTGCAGTGCTATTTGACCTATCTCATCTGATGCGTTATCTACTTTTACATCATAGCCTTGGCTTTGCTCATATACCCATTGGTAGTCCTTGGTAATGTTCGAGGCGTTGACAACAAGCAAGAAAGTATTTTCGGCTTGCATACGATATACAAGAAGGTCATCGACTACACCACCGGTGGGGTAGAGCATAAAACCATAAAGTACCTTGCCAACAGGCATATTGGCTACTTGGTTGGAGAAAATATAGTTTACAAATTTCTCGGCATCGGGACCCGATACATAGATTTCGCCCATATGCGATACGTCGAACATACCAACATTATTGCGTACTGCTTGATGCTCCTCTACAATCGATGTGTATTGGATGGGCATCATATAGCCTGCAAATGGGCTCATTTGTGCTTTGAGAGCAACGTGTTTGTCGTAAAGACAGGTTTTCAATAGATTGTCCATAAGGTTTTTATTTAATGAGTTTCTGTAAATATTATATCTATCAATTCTGGGGTTGTGAGGCCCTTGATGTATTGCTCGGTGGCAAAATCGTTCAGGGCTTCGGTTATTGCCGAGCGTTCGAGGCTGCGACCTTTTAGTCGTTTATTCAGTTCATCGGTGTAGTCGTTGAGTACGAAGAAATCGCCCTTCAGTGCTACACTCTCTATAACTCTGCGACGCAACTCTACCTCTACACTTACCACACCGGCTCGGCAATGCACCTCATCGCTACGATAACTGTAGCGAGGATTACGACCGTAGATAAACGCTTCGTCGAGGTATGTGGCTTCTATGGCCTCTATGGCTGTCACCTCTTCGGCTGTAAGTACCCGTGTGCTGTCGCATAGGGTGTCGAGCATATATTGCTTGAACTCTTCGATGTTCATTGAGGTGTGTTCCTTGAGGTTGGTTACGCGCTGGCGCACCGATTGTACCCCCTTGCTTTGCAACTTCTTGTCCGATGGGGTTATGGCATTCACAAGGTGGTCGAAGTTGGTATCGAACAGCATTGTACCGTGTACGATACTTCTGCCGGGTAGTTGGTAGAAGGCATTTCCCGACACCTTGCGACCATCAATAAGTATATCGTTGCGACCCGACATTTGTGCCGGAATACCAGCCTTTTGCAGCGCAAAGGTAATGCGACGCATATATCGGTCGAAGATAAACCCCACCGAATCGCCCTCTTGGATATACGACATCATAATGTTGCCACGGTCGGAATAGACGCATCCTCCACCACTCTTGCGGCGAAATATAGCGATATTGTTGTTGCGACAATAAGGGAGATTGACCTCGGCCTCAAGTACTTGATTACGACCGAAAATAACAGTGGGAGCAACCTGCCACATAAAGAAACACTCTTTCTCATCGAGATAGCGTGCCACATACTCCTCCATCGCGAGATAGAAGACCAGCCTGCGTGGGCTATTATCGGGCAATACGATATGTTTCATCTGTGTCAAGGTTAACGACTACAAATATAGCACAAGCCGAGAGAAGAACAAAATAAATTTATTTATTTTTTATTCCGAGGCGCAGCCAATATTCTATAAATATAGCACAAGCCGAGAGAAGAACAAAATAAATTTATTTATTTTTTATTCCGAGGGTGAAGTCAAATCTTAATCCACCATTGGGGCGATTGGTAACGGAAATAGTTCCACCGTGGAATTGAACGGCGTGTTTTACGATAGCAAGTCCGAGTCCCGTACCACCCTTTTGGCGTGAGCGTCCCTTATCAATGCGATAAAATCGCTCGAATAGGCGAGGTAATTGCTCCGGTTCTACCCCCTTACCATCATCTTCAAAACGGATGCGACACATCTTATCGTTGTTTTCAAGCAGTGATATATAGATGTTTTTACCCTCGGAATAGGCAATGGCATTCTCGGTAAGGTTGCGAAATATAGAGCCTATTAGAGAGGGATTGCCATTAATGATAACTTCTTCGCTAAAATCAGTATGCAGTGTCAGGCGTTCCTCTTCGGGCAATACATTTAACTCCTCGGCAACCTCATCTATTATTTCGTTGATTATAACTGATTCTTTGCTAATTAAAGCACTCCCATCCTCCATTCGGGTGATGAGTGACACATCGTTAAGCAGTCGGCGCAAACGTTCGTTGTGCATATAGCAACGCTCGATAAGTTCCTGACGCTTATCTTCGCCAAGACTAATGCCCGAAAGTAGTGTTTCAAGGCACACTTGAATTGATGCTACGGGGGTTTTCAGTTCGTGGTTGATATTGTTTGTGAGTTGTCGTTTAAGACGGTTTTTCTCTTGTTCGGCTTCATAATGATTTACGCGCTCAATGTCTTTGCCGAGTCGGCGAGTGGTAAAGTATGCCAATATGCTCATAGCAATGCTGATAGAAATCATCACCACAAGAAACGACCAATCGGCTTCAAGTAGGTCACGCAGTGTACTTGAATAGGGTATGGCTGTACGGACAACGACCCTTTCACCTCGTGTTGCCGAGTAGAAATACTCGCGCCCGTCACTTGCCGATTGTCGGCCTATGTTATAGCCTGCACCCTTTGCCAGCGCATTTGCAACTTCGGGGCGATTACGGTGATTGTCGAGTGAGTCGAGCGATATGGTATTGTCGTAAACCACTGCCCCAGAGAGTGTAATGATAGATATTCGCAGTTTATCGAAGGGCTTGTCGTGGGTGGCTATATATTCTTCATACGGTAGTCCCTCCTCAACAGCACCGAGCAGATGATGGTTGTATTGTTGGAGTTGTGCATTCAAGAATTCCGATTTGTACTCTTTTTCACGCATATATTGGAATCCAACAAAGCAAAGTACAATAGCCCACGAGAATGCGAGCAACATCAGAAACAGTCGTTTGTGAAACGATATTTTAATCTCGGAAGCCATAGCCAAAACCTGAACGTGTTACAATGTACGAGCCGTAGGCTCCAATCTTAGAACGTACCCGAGTGATATTGACATCAATGGTGCGATCTAATACTACCACCTCATCGCTCCATACACGACTCAGTATCTGCTCGCGTGAGCATATTTTGCCACGATGCAACACCAAATATACCAATAATTCAAATTCTTTGCGAGTGAGTTTTACCTCCACGTCATCTACCGTACAACGTTTAAATTCAAGGTCAAGTTTCAGCCCTTCGACTTGCAGAACATTTTGTTTTTCAGCGGGTTTGCCAACTGCTTTATGCGATGATGTGCGGCGTAGAACGCTTTTGACACGAGCAATCACGTTGCGAACGGTGTAGGGCTTCATAATATAATCATCGGCACCGAGGTTAAGCCCCATAACCATATCATCTTCTGTATCGCGAGCCGTGCAAAATATGATAGGAATATCGGCTGTTGCCACATCATTTTTCAGCATCTTTGCCATCTTTATACCACTAATTTCGCCCATCATAATATCGAGCAGAATGAGTGAATATTCTTTCAGATTGTAACCCAATGCTTGTTCGGCACTAAATGCCGTATCTACATCATATCCCTCGTTCCCGAGATTTAGTTTTAGAACCTCACATAAGGTTTCCTCATCATCTACAATTAATATTCGTTCAGTAGCCATACTCCTTAAATTATTATTAGTGGGCAAAATTACATAGTTTCGGCCAATGGCGAAACGCGCAAAATGAGATTTAACAAAAATGTAATATTTTGCTCACTATCAGTATTTCACGAAAGCCTAATTTTTTTGAAACATTTATGAAACGTAATGCCGATACTTTTGCTGTGTCAAATTTAAGAAGACAAAAGAATGAAAACAAAAGTAATCTTGGCAGGTGTTTTGGCCTGCATAGGTATCGGCGCACAAGCGCAGGATGCCAAAACAGAGGAGCCTAAGGGCAAAGCGATTGTACAGGTGATGTGTAATTTCCACACCGGTTTTGGAGCAGAGAATGATGATCGAAGTTTCGAGTTGGACCGTAGTTATTTCGGTTACGAATACAACTTTGGTAATGGACTATCGGCCAAGGCTGTAATGGATATTGGCAAATCGAGCGACGTTTCCGATTATCAGCGTATCGCTTACATCAAAAATGCTATGGTGTCTTGGAAAAAGGGTGGACTGACTCTCAATGGAGGTTTGATTTCAACCACGCAGTTCAACTTTCAAGAGAAGTTTTGGGGTTACCGATATATAATGAAATCGTTTCAAGATGAATATAAGTTTGGTAGCAGTGCCGATTTGGGTATATCGGTGGCTTACAAGTTTGCCGATTGGATATCTGCCGATGCCATTATTGTCAATGGTGAGGGATACAAGAAGATTCAGAAGAGCGACGGATTCAATTACGGTTTGGGTGTGACGCTTACTCCGGTTAAAGGTTTCCAAATTCGCCTCTATGGAGGATTGAACGAGAGTGGAGAAGATGGTCAAAAGGATGTTGTAAACTTGGCTGCATTTGCAGGATACAAGCACGAGAGGTTTACGATTGGAGCCGAGTATAACCAAATGTGGAATGCCTCATATACGGAGGGGGCTGACCAAAACGGTTATTCCATTTTTGCATCAGTCAAATTATCGAAAATTGCCGACCTCTATGCGCGATACGATGACTTGTACTCTAAAAACAATTGGAACATTGCCAAAGATGAGTCGGCTGCAATTCTTGGTGCGCAATTTAAACTTGGCAAGTATGTAAAACTTGCCCCTAATTTCAGAATGGGTATGCCCAAAGCCGATGGAGCAAAGAATGAATACTCGGCATATATTAACTGCTATTTTGGATTGTAAAAAGTATAAATATTTAATAATTAAAGAGATATGAAAAAGATTTTTTCATCGGTAATGATTTTGGCTGTTGCTGTTGCAATGGTTGCTTGTGGTGGTAACGCAAATAATGAAGGTCGTTCGGCTCAAGAACTCTCGGGGGCAGGTGCAACTTTTCCACTACCTTTTTATAATGTGGTTTTCGAGCAGTTTGGACAAGTAAATGGTGACCAAGTAGCATACGGAGGCATCGGATCGGGTGGTGGTGTGCGCAATTTGCGTGACAAGATTGTTGATTTTGCAGGTAGTGATGCGTTTCTTTCGGATAAGGAGTTGGCAGAGATGGAGCCTGTAGTACACATTCCCACTTGTATGGGTGCTGTGGTGGTTGCATACAACCTTGATGGTGTAAATGAACTGAAATTGTCGGGTGAAATTATCGCTGATATTTTTGCCGGCGAGATTAAGATGTGGAACGATGAGCGTATTATGGCACTCAATCCCGATGTTGAACTTCCTGCAGAGTCTATCATTCCCGTATATCGTTCCGACGGCTCCGGTACAACCTTTGTGTTTACCGATTACTTGACAAAGGTAAGCCCTATGTGGAGAGAAAAATATGGAATGGGCAAATCGGTCAACTTCCCTATAGGACAGGCTGCTAAAGGTAATCCCGGGGTGGCAGGTGTGATTAAGCAGACAAAGAATACTATTGGCTATGTGGGCTCGGAATATGCCTTTGCTCAAAAGATTCCTTATGCACGAGTAATGAATCAGCGAGGTGAATTTGTACTGCCTACATCGGCTACAATTTCGGCTGCCGCATCGGGCGAGATACCTACCGACACTCGTTGCTCTATTACAAATTCAGATGCTGCCGGTGCATATCCTATCTCAACCTTTACTTGGATGATTATCTACAAGGAGCAGAACTACTCTGACCGTACAAAGGAGCAGGCTGTGGCAACACTCGACCTCTTGAAATATATTCTTTCGGATGAGGCACAGCGCATTACAACCGAGGTGCATTATGCTCCACTGCCTGCCAAAGCCAAGGAATTGAGTATGGCAAATCTCAAAACCGTTACTTATGACGGAATATCAATATTGCAATAACACAACGCTATGAATGATAAATTGTATAAAATACTATTATTCGTAGCAGCATTGATAGTGCCGATAGTGTGCGGGGGCGTATTGTATGCCCTCGTCACTGACGCGTACGAAGCTTTTGAATATTTTGGCTTCTTTAATTTTCTGACTTCTTCGGAGTGGAGTTACACCGAAGGAGCAGAACATTATGGTGCGTTGCCATTCATTACGGGAACACTGATGACAACCCTGTTGGCTCTTGTTTTCTGCATACCATTTTCACTGCCTGTTGCATTGTTTGTTGGTGAGTACTTTAAGGGGTCAAAGGTTGCGTCAGTGCTTAGCACTGTAACAGATTTGCTGGCTGGTATCCCCTCTATCATCTATGGATTGTGGGGTTTCTATACTTTGCGCCCTCTGATTATGGCTCTCAATATATCGCCTCAGGGTTCCGGTATTCTTACGGCTTCATTGGTATTGGCTATTATGATAGTGCCTTACGCTGCCTCACTGAGTGCCGAATTTATCAAAATGGTTCCTAATGATTTGAAGGAGGGTGCTTATAGCCTTGGCGCAACTCGTGCCGAGGTTATTCGCAAGGTGGTATTTCCTGTTGCCGGTTCGGGTATTTTCTCCTCTTATATTTTGGCAATAGGTCGTGCATTGGGCGAAACGATGACTGTAACGATGCTTATTGGTAATACGAATAATGTTCCCGATTCAATCACCTCGACAGGTAACTCTATGGCATCTATTATTGCCAATCAATTTGGAGAGGCCGATGATTTGCGCCTATCTTCGCTGATTGCCATAGGTTTGATTCTTTTCCTGATAACGGCATTTATCAATATGATAGGCAAAATAATGATTAAACGTGCAAGAATAGCATAACTATGGAAAAGTTGAAAATTAGAAATCGTTTGGCAAAGGATAAAGCGATGCTGTGGACTGTATGTTTTTTTGCTGCTCTTACGGCTGTACCTCTGTTTGCCATTTTGGGCGAGGTGTTTCTGCGTGGTTACGACCAATTTTCGTGGTCGTTTTTTACCGAGCCTACACCTACTGCATATAAAGCAATGAAGGCAATAGAGGCTGGCAAACCAATACCCGGTGGTATAGCAAATGGAATTGTTGGAACGATGCTTATGCTGGGTATGGCCGCCGTTGTTGCAATTCCAATAGGTATTTTATGTGGTGCATTTTTGGCAGAGAACCCCAAAAACAGATTCGTTCAAACAGTGAGTTATCTTACCGACTTGCTACAAGGAACACCCTCGGTCATTATTGGTATTGTCGTTTATATTTGGGTAGTCGTTCCAATGAAAGGTTACTCGGCAGTTGCCGGTAGTGTGGCTCTATTTATTATGATGTTGCCGCTGATTATCCGTTCAACGGAGGAAACCTTGAAGATTCTGCCGGCGTCACTCAAGGAGGCCGGTTTGGCTCTCGGAGGCAATCGTGCTCGCGTGATGTTGAAGGTGCAATTGCCTGCGGCTTTCGGTGGTATCTTTACAGGTGTTTTGTTGGCTATATCGCGAGTAATCGGTGAAACGGCTCCTCTTATGTTTACTGCGCTCGGTTGCTCGTTTATCCGTTTTGCAATTGACAAACCGATATCGGCAGTACCTCTGCTTATATGGGAGTTCTTCAATGACCCCAACCTTCAAGAACTGATTTGGGGTGCATCACTCTTCTTGTTATTATTTGTTCTTACATTGAATCTTACCGCTAAATATCTTGCAAAGAAATGGAATCAGTAACACCTATACTTGAATTTAATAAGACTTGTGTCTCTTATACCAAGCAGACAATGGCAGTGAAATATGTGTCGGCTGCCATCGATCGTAATACCATAACAGCCATAATGGGGCCTTCGGGTTGTGGTAAAAGTACGCTGTTGCGTGCTGTAAACCTGATGCACAATCTATATCCCAATATCCGTGTTGATGGCGAAATTTTATTGAATGGTGAGAATATCCTTTCGATGGAACCTATTGATGTTCGACATCGTGTGGGTATGGTATTTCAGCGTCCTGCGCCATTCCCTACAATGAGTATCTACGACAATGTGCTTTCTGGTTATGCGCTCAATGGTATTCGATTGTCGAAAACCGAGAAAGACGAAACCGTTGAACGCTGTTTAAAGAATGTTGCATTATGGGATGAGGTTAAAGATGTACTGAATAAAAAGGGAACTTTCCTATCGGGTGGTCAGCAACAACGTTTGTGTATAGCCCGGGCATTGGCTATGAAGCCCGATATATTGCTTATGGATGAGCCTACCTCTGCACTCGACCCTATTGCAACTGCTCATATCGAGAAACTGATGCTGGAACTTCAAAAGGAGGTAACCATCCTGATTGTTACTCATAATATGGGGCAAGCAATGCGTATATCTTCGAAGTCTATGTTTATGTATCTCGGCGAACTGGTTGAGTATGGTGATACTGCCACTATGTTCTCCAACCCCTCAGATGAACGCACCAAAGCCTACTTGACTGGGCAGATGGGTTAGAATGGTTGCGAGTTTGGAAACTTATAAATAATAGTCTATTGCAGCATAAGAATAGTAATATTATGGGGATGCGAAACTATGGTATATGAAAAAGCCTCGGCTTGAAAAGGTCGAGGCTTTGTTCTTTTATAGAATATACAATTAAGTTTGTGCCAACTTGAACAATCTCTTTGGTTAAGAGTTGATAGGTTTACTTGTTTACTCTACAGTTACCGATTTGGCAAGGTTGCGAGGCTGATCGACATCTTTGCCTTTGCATATAGCAATGTGGTAAGCAAGCAACTGCAAGGGTATCGAGGCCAACAAGGGGTAGAGGAACTCGGCCGTTTCGGGCAATTCGATGACATAATCTACCACCTTCGATATGGTGTCGTCGCCCTTTACTACAACTGCAATTACGCGACCTTGGCGAGCCTTTATCTCTTGTATATTGCTCAATATCTTTTCGTACAGTGCCTTGTTGGTGGCCACTACAACAACCGGCATCTCGGCATCGATAAGGGCTATGGGGCCGTGCTTCATTTCGGCTGCTGGGTAACCCTCGGCGTGGATATACGATATCTCCTTCAACTTCAATGCTCCTTCGAGTGCTACGGGGTAGTTGTAGCCACGACCGAGGTAGATAAAGTTGTGAGCGTAGGTGAATGTGCGCGACAATGATGCAATATTGTCGTTCTGCTCAAGCACTTCGCGTATCTTATCGGGAATTTGCAACAACTCTTTCAAAGCCTTCTCCAACTCTTCGTTGGTAATAGTCTTGCGTTCCTTGGCTATGCACAGGGCAAGCATAGTAAGCACGGTAACCTGTCCGGTGAATGCCTTTGTAGATGCCACACCAATCTCGGGGCCAACGTGTATGTATGAGCCGGCGTGTGTGCAGCGAGCAATTGACGAGCCAACTGAGTTGACAATACCATAAACAAAAGCACCATTCTTACGCGCCAATTCGATAGCAGCCAATGTATCGGCAGTTTCGCCCGATTGCGAAATGGCTATCACTACATCGCCTTCGCTGATAACGGGGTTGCTATAGCGAAACTCCGATGCGTATGCAACCTCGACAGGAATACGGCAGAAGTTTTCGATAAGACTCTTGCCTATCAGTCCGGCGTGCCACGATGTACCACAAGCCACGATGATAAACCGGCGAGCGTTCACTATCTTGTCGCCAAAGTCGGTTATCGACGAGAAGCGTACATCGGTGCCGTCAACATTGATACGACCACTCATACAGTTGTACAAGCAATCGGGTTGCTCAAAAATCTCCTTGAGCATAAAGTGGCTGTATCCACCCTTCTCGATAGCACCGAGGTCGAGGTTTATTTCGCTCACCTCGTGGTCAACCTCCTCGCCTTGAATGGTCATAAAGTGTACACCATTGTGACGATTGATAACAGCAATTTCGCCATCCTCAAGATATACCACCTTGTGTGTATATTCAACCAACGGAGTAGCATCGGAAGCCAAGAAATACTCATCATCGCCCAAGCCTACAGCCAACGGACTCGACTTGCGCGCAGCAATAATCTCATCGGGATTCTCGCGATCGATAACAGCAATGGCATACGCACCTATTACTTGAGTCAGCGCACGTCGCACAGCCGATAGAAGATCGGAATTATATTTAAGTTTGTAGTATTCAATAAGTTGTACAAGAACTTCGGTGTCGGTTTCACTTGCAAAGGTATAACCCTTCTCTATCAATTTATTCTTGAGCGAAGCATAATTCTCGATAATACCATTGTGTATCAAAGACAAGATGCCCGACGAAGAGAAGTGAGGGTGCGCATTGACCTGACAAGGCACACCGTGCGTAGCCCAACGAGTGTGGGCAATACCTATAGTTCCGGATATATCCTTATCGGCCAAGAAAGCCTCCAAATCGGCAACCTTGCCTTTTGCCTTAAAAACATTCAACTCTCCCGAGTTATTTATCATAGATACACCTGCACTGTCATAACCACGATACTCAAGACGGTGCAAGCCCTTCAGCAATATAGGACAAGCCTGCTGCTTACCAATATATCCTACAATTCCACACATAATAAATTAATTGATATTTATCAAAAAAAGTTTATTTATAAATATACATTTTTCCAATGTAGCTACAAAGGTACAAAGTATTTTTTAAAAAATAACAATAATGTGCAAAATGATTTATAAATCATTGATTTTTAGCATCTATGCGAGCCTTTATATTGAAAGAAATCATCATTGCCCAATGGTAATAATAATAATAGAAACCTTATTGTAACATTATTTATATCAAAACAGTTCATTGCGATGTACTCCCAATCCGTTGAGGCTGTCTGAATGTTGCAGATTAAAAACAAAGAGATAAATTGTAAAATGGTAAGATGGCCACATTCGTGATACCCATCTTCCTACTTTCAGCATAAAGACACCCTTGAGAGAAACGCTTTCCATCAAGAGTACTATAATCAATTGTGGCATAGCAGTTTATACAAGGTTTTACCAACCACTTTTTGCCACATTGTCGGGCTAATTGTAAAAAGGCAGGATAAAACAAGGTCTAAACCAAAGGCAATCAGTAACTTGGTGATGCTAAAATATGACAGAAGAATATGCTTGCATTGCCCAATCGAGGGTTGGGAGTATGGAAAGTGTGGAAATCTTGCGTGATGCAAGAAATCCTACCTTTCTCTTTTCAAGAAGTTCTGTATTGCCGAGATATGTTGGTAAACTACTTATCAAGTGCCAATGAAGATGTCATATGATTTATTAAAGCCCAAACAAATTTTGTCACTTCCGCAAGTATTCCAAAGAATTTGTTACATCTACTTGTTACTTCCTCCGCACTTAAATCAGATAACATCTTATAGACTTTTAGTGGGTCATCATCATAGTGTA
>JAFXIZ010000066.1 GCA_017532725.1 Bacteroidaceae bacterium | reverse complement strand
TGATTGTGTGTAAGACACAACACTAATAAGAAACTCACGATACTTACCAATCGATATGATAAGTTTCTAATTTTTGAATGTTTCATATCTGTATTATTTTTTAGTTATTATTCATCACATTTGGAAAGTTTTGCTTTAAAAACAAGAAAGCGCACATCGCCAGACGGCAATGCACGCTCATATAGAGATACCAAACTGTATATCCTCCTTACATATAAAGAAAATGTGTGTGTGTGTGTGTGTTTATACAAACAATACACAAATACAAATTTTTCGATATGTTATTCAGCACATTATTCATATTTGCAAAGATATGCAATAATTTATTAAAAAAACAAACATCCATACTACTTTTTTTAACAAAACAACACACCCTATTAATTCCCATAAAAAGGCTGAATACAATAGCACAATAAACATAAAAAAACTACAGCAATGGCTTTAGAGACATTGCTGTAGGCACAATATAATATCTGAGGGGGTTATCTCCACAACAACTCGTAGTAGCGTTTGTCGTCGTTGATGATTTCGAGACCTTTGAGGTAGAGGGGATCGACGGGATTCATCACAATGAAATAGGCTGTCATATCGAAGAGGTCGCGTGCGATGAGGGCTTTGAGTTGGCGCGCTATCATATCGTGCGACTTGGCTGCCTCGTCGGCATTATACTCTACACTGTCGGCATCGCCCATTGCCTTGAGTTGCTGCATCATCTTGTCATCGACCTCAAACTCTCGTACATAATCTTCTACCTTTTTATAACGTTTTTCGAGGCGTTTGCGATTCTCGTCGATATACTTCATAGCGTATTGTGTTAGTGTGCCTTTGGCCACTATGTCGCGATGATAGTCGGTATATAGCGTGGTGTCGAGTGGCACAAAAACATCGGGCATAATGCCTCCACCACCGTATATGGTGCGACCTGTCACAAGTGTTTGGTACTGCAAGGAGTCGGCAAAGTGTATGCTGTCGGCGTGCATCAACTCGCCGTGCGTGTAGCGTTCGTATATATCTTTGTAGTATTCATCGCCACCCTTGTCGTAGGGTTTCTGTATGCAGCGACCTGCCGGGGTATAATAGCGCGATACGGTGAGGCGTATCATCGAGCCGTCGGAGAATGGTATGGGGCGTTGTACCAAGCCTTTGCCAAAGGTGCGACGTCCCACAAGTACGGCACGATCCCAATCTTGCAACGCTCCTGCTACGATTTCGCTCGACGAGGCACTGCCTTCGTCGATAAGTACCACCAACTTGCTGTCACGGAACATTCCTTCGGCTTGGGCAACGGCCTCGTTGCGTGGCGACTTGCTACCCTCGGTATATACTATGAGTTGCCCACGCTCAAGAAATTCGTTGGCCATATATATGGCACTCATCAGGTAGCCGCCACTATTGTCTTGCAGGTCGAGGATGAGTTGTTGCATACCTTGCTTCTTGAGTTTCTTCATAGCCTCTATCAGTTCATCGTGTGTTGTGGCGGCAAAACGACTCACACGAATGTAGCCGGTCTTATCGTCGGCCATATATGAGGCATCGATGCTGTAAATAGGTATCTGCTCGCGCGTGATGCGAAAGTCGATAGGCTTACTTTTTCCTCGGCGCATTACGGTAACATCTACCTTCGAGCCTTCAGGCCCTCGCAACAGTTTGCGCACATCGGATGTTTTCAGTCCTACACCGGCTATAACGCTGTCGTTGACGGCTATAATACGGTCGCCGGCTTGCATTCCCACACGCTCCGAGGGGCCTCCGGCTATGATTTGCACGATGATAAGGGTGTCGTTATTGATATTGAACTGTATGCCAATGCCACTGAAGTTTCCCTCCAACGGCTCGTTCAAATCCTTGGTCTCCTCGGCTGTAGTATAGGATGAGTGAGGGTCGAGATCCTTGAGCATATTGCGTATCATATCCTCCACCATCTTCTCCTCATTCACCGTATCGACATACAACTCTTTGACAGCAAATACCGAAGTATTGAGTTTGCGCATCGCATCGCTTACTTGAGCCACTGCAACACAGCCCAACAGGCTCATCATCGCACAGAGAGCCAACAGATATATTCTTTTCATCTTCTTATACTTAACAAATGTTTTTACTTGCCGGGCAACACCATTTGTGGGGGCAGATATGCCTCTACGTTGCGCCCGTAACTCAACAACTCTCTTACAACAGAAGAACTGATATGCGCATATTGTGGTTGGGTAAACATCAAGACAGTTTCCACACCCGATATATCGCGATTGACATCGGCAATAGACTTTTCGTACTCAAAATCGATAACCGAGCGTACCCCTCGCAACATAAAACGTGCGCCATACTCTTGTGCCAAATCGACTGTCAGCCCACTATAAGCCACCACGCGCACACGAGGCTCATTGGCATACAGTTGTTGCAGCATTGCCACGCGCTCGTCGGCTGTAAACATAGGCTTCTTCAGTGCATTGACGCCTATGGCTATAATCACCTCATCGAAGAGGTTCAAGGCTCGCTCCACCACCGAGTAGTGACCTCGCGTAAAGGGGTCGAATGTACCGGGGAATAGTGCCGTTTTCTTACAACAATTCTGTGTCATCTTCTATTACCAGATTATCGACAATGAAGTTTTGTCGCTCCATTGTATTCTTACCCATATAATATTCGAGCAATTTGTTCACAAGATCCTCCTTGCGCAGTACCACGCGATCGAGGCGAATACCCTCGCCGATAAAGCCCTTAAACTCATCTTTCGATATCTCACCAAGACCTTTGAATCGGGTTATCTCGGCATTGTTGCCCAACTTCTCGATAGCAGCCAATCGTTCCTCCTCGTTGTAGCAATAATACACCTCTTGTCCGGGTTGTTGCTCGGGCGTACCCGGCTCTACAACCTCGCCCTTTTTCGACTTTTTTCGACGGGGCTCCTTCTTGGGCTGGAAGTGTTTATTGCGCACACGGAACAGAGGTGTCTGCAATACATAGACGTGACCCTTCTTAACCAAGTCGGGGAAGAACTGCAAGAAGAAAGTAAGCAACAACAACCTGATGTGCATACCATCGACATCGGCATCGGTTGCTATGATTACTTTATTATATCGCAATCCGTCGAGTCCCTCCTCTATATTCAAGGCTGCCTGCAACAGATTGAACTCATCATTCTCATACACCACCTTTTGTGTCAGTCCGTAACTGTTCAGCGGCTTACCTCGCAGGCTGAATACGGCTTGTGTCTCTACATCACGAACGTGTGTGATAGTACCCGATGCCGAGTCACCCTCGGTGATGAATATGCAACTCTCCTCGCGACGGTCAACGGCATTCTTGCGCTTGTCCTCGGGATCGTTATAGTGTACGTGGCAATCGCGCAACTTGCGATTGTGCAGGCTCACTTTCTTGGCCTTCTCGCGAGCCAACTTGGTCACACCTGCCATAGCCTTGCGCTCACGCTCGCTCTCGGCTATCTTACGCAACATCACTTCGGCCGTTTCGCCATTGATGTGCAGATAGTTGTCCAACTCCTTCTTCAAGAAGTCGTTGATAAACTTGTTCACCGTGGGGCCTTCGGGTCCCATATCGCGCGAACCGAGTTTGGTCTTGGTTTGCGACTCAAATACAGGCTCCTCCACCTTGATACTGATAGCAGCCACAATACCGTTGCGAATATCGGTATATTCGAAGGTCTTGCTATAGAACTCCTTGATAGTGCGACCGATAGCCTCCTTGAAGGCAGCCAAGTGTGTACCTCCTTGAGTAGTGTGCTGGCCGTTGACAAACGAGTAATACTCCTCGCCATATTGGTTGCTATGCGTTATAACCACCTCTATATCCTGTCCCTTCAGATGTATAGGCTCATACAACGGCTCGGCTGTCATATACTCGTTGAGCAGGTCAACAAGTCCGTGACGCGACAAATAACGATGCCCGTTGAGGAAAATAGAGAGGCCTGTATTCAAGAATACATAATTCTTGATAAGCGGCTCGATATATTCGGTCTTATACTCGTAATTGAGGAATATTGTATTGTCGGGCGTAAACTGCACCAATGTACCGTTAGGCTCGTCGGTAGGTACTATCTCGCTCTCCTCTACCACCTCGCCACAAGAGTAACTTATCGACTTGCTGAATCCGTCGCGATAGGCTTGTATGAAGAAATTGGTAGATAGCGCATTGACAGCCTTGATACCCACACCGTTCAGACCCACCGACTTCTTGAAGGCCTTCGAGTCATACTTGGCACCGGTATTCATCTTTGATGACACATCGCGCACCTTATCGAGAGGAATACCACGACCATAGTCACGCACCGACACATTACCATCGGCTACCTCTACAATAACCTGCTTACCGAAGCCCATCATATACTCGTCGATAGCATTATCGAGTACCTCTTTGAGCAAGACGTATATACCATCATCGCTGTGTGAGCCATCGCCCAACTTACCGATGTACATACCGGGACGGCGACGAATATGTTCTTTCCAATCGAGTGTTTTTATGGCATCCGAGCCATACTCCAACCCCTCCGGGGCTACATTTATTTCGCTGTTATCCATATAAGTTTACTGCACAATACAATATTGCACAAACTTACAAAAAAACACTGAAATAATCGACAAAAATCGGCAAGAATAATATTTTTCCTATCCTTTATCAGAATATCCAACCCACTGTGACTGTCCACACACCCGCTGTAGTAGATGCAATGGTTGCATCGAGGGCCGAGAAGTCCAATTCCGAGGCTGTACCCAAGCCCCAGCCATACTGTACGGCAATGTTAAGGTGCTTGATAAACTCCATACCCAAGCCCACATTCAGGGCGTAATCGATGCTCTTATTGTCGATGGAGATATGCCCCTTCTTGTCCTCGGCATACTTAATGGTTTCGCCCACCTTAAAGGCAAAACTCGGGCCGGCAAAGACGTAAGGCGCAAAGACATCTTTAATAGCCGGTATTTCCAATTTATATTTAAGATTTACCGGCACTTCTATATAATGTATTGTATTCTTGACGGTTGTACCCGACAAGTTATCGAGCAATCCATCCAGCACATTTGTTCCCACCACATACTCCGTACCCTTGGCTGTGTACAAAGCACTCACATCAAAGCCAAATCCGGCTGCAATATTCCAATCGAGAGTAACACCTCCCGTAAAATTCACCAACGCAGTGTTATCCAACTCAAATTTTTCTATCTCGGTATTCTGTTTCGTAACGTTAGCACCCACCTTTATACCAAAACGAATCTTGGCATCGGCAGGCATCACCGATACGATACACAACAAGAGTATTACTATCAGACTATATCTTTTCATATCCTAAAAAATTAAACAATCTACTTGCAAAGATAACAAAGTGTAAACAAACAACAAACTTTAGTCAAAAACAGTTTTATGATTACATTAAAAGGAGTATAAGTAATACAAAACTTCGCAACCCCATTACGGCACGCACATCGCCTATTACCACCACAAGAGATGTCAAGTTTGCACAATTCGCACATTTTATAGCATCGAAAGTATCTTTTCTCTAAAAAAGATTGTATCTTCGTTGGCGAATAATTCTTATGACAATATGAACAACGAAATAGAGTTACAGGAGAAGATAGTAAAAATGCTCCGAACAGTCTTCGATCCCGAGATACCGGTCAACGTTTACGACTTGGGGCTTATATACAAAATAGAGATTGAAGGCACTACAGCCCACATAGATATGACACTTACAGCCCCCAACTGCCCGGCTGCCGATTTTATTCTCGAAGATGTGCGTATGAAAGTCGAAGGCATCGAAGGAATAGACACAGCCGATATACAATTGGTATTTGAGCCGGAGTGGAACCAAGATATGATGAGCGAGGAGGCAAAACTCGACCTCGGTTTCTTATAAAAAACGCCATACCCCAACATTGCAAATGAGCGCACGCAACAAGACATACTTCATATCCGACCTGCACCTCGGGGCAAGTTACCTCGACAATAAGGTGTGCGAGCAACGTGTTATCAGTTGGCTCGACCTCATCAAGCACGATGCCCGACGCCTCGTCTTGCTGGGTGACATACTCGACTATTGGTTTGAGTATCGACACGTTGTGCCTCGTGGATATGTTCGTTTCTTGGGCAAACTCGCCGAGTTGAGCGACCTCGGCGTAGAGATACATTGGTTTACAGGCAACCACGATATATGGATATTCGACTACCTGCCTGCCGAGTTGGGTATTACACTGCATCGCAACTACACCACTATGGATATAGATGGGCACTCTTTCTTCCTATCGCACGGCGATGATGTGGGCGAACGACCTATAGGTTTTCGTTTCATTCAATGGCTCTTCCACAACAAGGTGGCGCAGTGGTGCTACTCGTGGATACACCCCGACCTCACTATGATATTGGCGCACAAGTGGTCGGCATCAAGTCGCAAGAAGAACAACAACCTTAAAGAAGAACACTTCCGTGGCGAACAGAGCGAGCCTCTTGTGCGATTTGCCAAGGAATACATCAAGGATAATGACGTAGAGTACCTCATATTCGGACATCGACACATACTGCTCGACCTGATGCTGTCGCGCAAAAGCCGAATGACCATATTGGGCGATTGGATTAATCATTTCTCGTATGCCGTTTTTGATGGAAATAGTCTTACGATAGACCTCTTCTCACCCGATAATGATGCCGAATAAACTTACATTTTTCTATAAAAATATCGCAGAAAAGGCAATTTAACATTATTTCACAAAATAAACAGCACACACAAGTAAAGTTATTAAATCCTGATTTACAACAGTTTAACAAAATACCCAACAACCCTGTAAAATTATCAGAATAAAAAACATATTTTAAAACATATCTTTTTTCTTGGAAAAGGTGCAGAAAAGGGCTTACCTTTGTCGCACTAACCTAAAACAATCTTTTTTACCTTAAAATTAATACCTATTGAAAACCTAATAATAAGGAGTTTCTGTGAAGAAACTCCTTATTAATTTTATAACAGTAACATATTTCAAGTAAATAAAGCCAACGACTTTGGTTACAAATCAAGATTGTTGTATCTTCGCAGTCGGAAAATGAACAGCCTATGATTATCGTACGACATCCACACGAAATAGACCGACCCACGATAGCCACTATCGGGATGTTCGATGGTGTACACGCAGGGCATCGCTCGCTATTGCAGCACATCAAGCACAGTGCTGCGTCGAGAGGTGTCGCATCGGCTGTTATCACATTTGCCAAGCACCCGCGGTTGGTACTCAATCCCAACACCCACCTGCAACTGCTCACTACCTACGACGAGCGTATGCAACTGCTTGCCGATATAGGCATCGACTATGCAATAGTTTTCGATTTCACGCCCGAGTTTGCTCAACTCTCGGCACAACAATTTATTACCACGCTGCACAACGACTACCACATCGAGGGGTTGTACATCGGATACGACCACCGATTTGGGCACAATCGCAGCGAAGGGTTTGCCGAGTACCAAGCATACGGCAAGCAAGCAGGTATAGAGGTTGTCGAAGCCCAGCCCTTCGACACCCCCGTAGGCACGCCCTCATCATCGGCCATACGCAAGGCGTTGGCAACAGGCAATATAGAACAGGCCAACAAGTTGCTGGGATATGAATACACCCTTACAGGTATCGTGGTAGAGGGACATCAATTGGGCAGAGAGTTGGGCTACCCCACAGCCAACATAGCCCCCAACAACCCCTTGAAACTACTACCCGGCATAGGAGTTTATGCCGTACGAGCCACACTCCCCGACGGCTCGATACACAACGCTATGATGAACATCGGTCGCCGTCCTACAGTAAACGGCAACGAGGACATTACATTGGAAACACACCTCTTCGACTTTACGGGCAACCTCTACGGCAAGACTATTACCATTACGTTTGTTGCATTTATGCGCAACGAGGAGCGTTACACCTCACTCGCAGCACTGCAACAAGCCCTCGCCAATGACGCCCTACGCGCATTGGAAATACTGCGATAACCCCTCGATAAGCAGCCAACAGGCACATCATCCACCAACCTATACCTCTGCATATACACCATACCACCCACTCACAATATCACAGCATTGCGAGTGATACATTTTATCGCAACAAGATGTCTGTAATACAATTATTTTTGTAACTTTGCGTGTTTTTAAAACACGCACAAAATGCAAAAACTATTCTTTATGGATATTTACTTCAATTGGTTTCTTATCGCAATGGCAGCAATAGCCGCGATAGTATTCGTAGCACTATTCTTCGTTAAGGCAGGTTATGGTGTGTTTTTCAGTTCCAAGTGGGGGCCTTCTATATCCAACCGTTGGGGCTGGGTCATTATGGAAGCACCCGTCTTTATTGTAATGTTGTACTTGTGGGCAACGAGCGATCGCACCGACGATGTGGTGCGATTGGTTATGTTCCTGATGTTCCAACTGCACTACTTCCAACGCTCGTTTATATTCCCCTTCTTGTTTAAAGGCAAGAGCCGTATGGCCATAAGCATTATGATGTGTGGCGTTATATTCAACACACTCAATGCCATTATGCAAGGTGGCTGGCTGTTCTATGTATCGCCCGAAGATTATTATACAACTGCTTGGTTTTCCACTCCACAGTTTATCATAGGTACACTTATATTCTTTGCCGGTATGATTATCAACCTGCACAGCGACCACATCATACGCAACCTGCGCAAGCCCGGCGATACCAAGCACTACCTGCCTCACGGTGGTATGTTCCGTTATGTTTCATCGGCCAACTACTTTGGCGAGTTGCTCGAGTGGACAGGCTTTGCCATCCTCACTTGGTCGTGGGCAGGATTGGTATTTGTATGGTGGACTTTTGCCAACCTTGCGCCTCGCGCTCATAAGATATACAACCGTTACATCGACGAGTTTGGCGAAGAATTTACACGCGAAAATCGCAAACGCATCATACCCTTTATCTATTGATTATGGACACACAAAAGAAATACGAAAATTCGGTGTTGTTTACACCTGCCAAGATAGGCCCTCTTACCTTGCGCAATCGCACCATCCGTTCGGCTGCCTTCGAGGGTATGGCCGAGAACTATTCTCCCTCTGAAAAATTGTTCAACTACCACACCAGCGTTGCAGCAGGTGGTATAGGTATGACCACACTTGCCTACGCCTCGGTGTCGCGTAGTGGCTTGTCGTTTGAGTCGCAATTGTGGATGCGCCCCGAGATTGTATCGGGCTTGCGTCGCATTACCGACTCTATACACTCGCACGGTGCAGCAGCATCAATACAATTGGGTCACTGTGGTAATATGACACACATCTCTACAGCCGGACAAATACCCATCGGTGCCTCTACAGGATTTAACCTCTACTCGCCTACCATTGTGCGTGGTATGAACAAGAAAGAGATTATATCGGTAGCCAAGGACTACGGCAAGGCTGTAAACTTGGCTCGCGAGGCCGGTTTTGATGCTGTCGAGATACACGCCGGACACGGCTACCTGATAAGCCAATTCCTATCGCCCTACACCAACCATCGCCACGACGAATATGGTGGCTCGCTCGACAACCGTATGCGCTTTATGCGTATGTGTATGAACGAGGTTATGGAGGCTGCAGGCACCGACATTGCCGTAACCGTAAAGACCAATATGTACGACGGCTTCAAGGGTGGTATAGAGATACCCGAGGCCATTACCATAGCACAAGAGTTGGATAAACTCGGAGCACACGCCCTCGTGTTGAGTGCCGGATTTGTAAGCCGTGCGCCAATGGTGGTGATGCGTGGTGCAATGCCCCTGCAATCGATGACACACTATATGCACCCTTGGTGGCTCAAATATGGCGTAAAGGCCGTTGGCAAATATATGATAAAGAGCGAGCCCTTCAAGGAGTGCTACTTCCTCGACGACGCCCTCAAGTTCCGTGCCGCCCTCAAGTTACCCCTCATCTACGTAGGTGGATGCGTTTCGCGCGAAGGCATCGAGAAGGTACTCAACAGCGACTTCCAATTTGTACAAATGGGACGCGCACTTATCAACGAGCCCAACTTCGTAAATCGTATGAAAGAGGAGGGACGCGAACGCTGTGGTTGCGACCACGTTAACTACTGCATTGCCCGTATGTACTCGCTCGATATGGTGTGCCACCAACATATGCCCGACGGCTCGTTGCCTCCCTGCATCAAACGCGAAATTGAAGAAATCAAGAAGAAAGGCTGAAGAATATGTGTTTCGTTAAATATCCCGACTTTACAACCCTCAAGGCTCTCATAACCGGCGCAAGTTCGGGTATGGGACTTGAATATGCACGCCAATTGGCCGAGAAAGGTTGCGCCCTTGTTATTGTCAGCAACGAGGAGTCTATCCACACAGTAGCCGGCGAGTTGCAACAAAAGTACAACGTAAGCGTGACAGCACGCTGTATGGACTTGGCACAACCCAATGCAGCCAAGGAGTTGTACGATTGGTGTTGCAGCGAGAAACACGAGATAGACATCCTCATCAACAATGCCGGAATGTTTATGTTTCGCGACGTAAACGACACCGACCCTGCCCGCATCGAGACACTTGTCAACCTACACATCCTCACCGTTACACAAATGTGTCGCTACTTCTCGCCCAATATGTGCGAGCGTCGCAGAGGCTGGATACTCAATATGTCGTCGCTATCGGCCTATATACCCAACTTTGGCATAGCCCTCTACTCGGCAAGCAAGGCCTACATACGAGTATTCACACGCTCGATATATTGGGAACTGCACGACTACAACGTCGTAGCCACAGCCGTATGCCCCGGAGGTGTAGCCACACGACTGCTGGGACTGCCCGACAACCTGCTCAAGTTGGGCGTAAACCTATGTGTACTGAAGACACCCGAACGCCTTGTGAAAGATGCCCTGCACGCACTGTTCGGTCGTCGCAAACAGACCATACCCGGTATCATTAACCCCATAGGTCTTGTTTTCGTCACACTCCTACCCCCACCCTTGCGCTTGTGGATAAGACGCAAGTTCTTCAAGCGCGTTGACAAGAAGTAACCCCTCAGTAAGATGACAAACACACCCTATATAATAGTAACCGGAGCCGGAGGCAGCATAGGCCAAGCCATTACCCGTACGCTTGCACACGCAGGACACAACGTGATAATGGCCTGTCGCAACGTTGCCAAGGACACCCCACTGTGCGACAAGATAAACAACGAATGCAGTGGCACGGTAACCATTATGCAACTCGACCTCGCATCGTTCGACAGCATCAGAAGATTTGCCGATAACATACAAGAACGAGGATACACCATAAAAGCCCTCATCAACAATGCCGGCGTAATGAACAAGGAGTATCGCACCACACGCGAAGGATACGAAATGACCATAGGTGTAAACTTCCTTGGCACATACCTGCTCACCGAGTTGCTGCTGCCCGGCATCATCGATGGAGGCAACATAACCTTTACAACATCACTGACACGATACATAGGCAAGGTCGATGAGCAATTCTTCAACCTCACAGCCGACAACTACGGCCGCTTCAAGGCCTACTCACGCTCTAAGTTGGCAACCACCCTATACACAGCCCACTTGGCACACAAGTTATCGGCACGCAACATACACGTCAATGCAGCCGACCCCGGCGTGGTAGATACCGGAATGATACGAATGGACGCTTGGTTCGACCCCCTTGCCGACAAACTGTTCCGTCCCCTCATAAGCACACCCCAACAAGGAGCAACAAGCGCACTATCGGCAACAGAGGCATCGTGCAGTGGCGAAATATTCGAAAAAACACGTCACCACACCATTCCCAAGCGACTACGCAAGCATCGCTACACCCAATGGCTCATTGCCGAAGCCGAGCGACTCACAACCCGTAGAGGTTAATCAAAACAAAACGTCAACCATATTTGCATACTTTAACAAAATAATCGCATATATAGGTTGCTTTTTTACACGAAAAAGGCAAGAATTGTAATGAAAAGCACTATTTTTGCGCATCGAAAAAAATGATACATAATAACCTATAAAAACAATACAATGTACTGGACTTTAGAATTAGCTTCAAAACTTGAAGACGCACCTTGGCCCGCAACACGCGAAGAACTTATCGACTACGCAATACGCTCGGGAGCCCCCCTCGAAGTAATTGAGAATCTGCAAGAAATGGAAGACGAAGGCGAAACATACGAATGTATAGAAGACATTTGGCCCGACTACCCCAGCAAAGAAGATTTCTTCTTTAACGAGGAGGAGTATTAAGAGGTTGAGAAAGGTTAAAAACCTAAATATCACAATTTACAAAGACCGATTGGGCAGTCCCATCGGTCTTTTTTTGTCAAAATACTGCGCAAAACTACCCGAATACTACCCTGAAACTATCACCAAATCCTCCTAAAATTTCTACCAACCAATTGCGTTATTTCCCAATTTCCTGCCTTTTTCTCGCGAGTTCTTAATATATTTGTATCAAACACCTGTAGTAGAGTTGCTGCGTGAAGATATGCGTCCCAATTTAATTTGAATAAATAATGAGAGAAGAAGAACTTATACCCGTAGAGCAAATTGTAGAAACAATCAATTCTGAAGATGATTATAGACATAAGATAACCGTACAGCGTATTATGCGCAAAATTAGTCACGGTTGCCCCAATACGGGTTCATACTCTGAAGATGTTGATATCAGACTTTGGTTACCTGAAATGAATAGTGTCAATGTCACGATGTTCTGTGACCGACTGTTTGAAAAGTATAATGCTTTCGATGGATTCATTTTTCTCATAACAGCGAAGGATGACATTAACTGTTTGTCTGTTCTCAATATCGAGGACCAAAGTAGTGGGTTTGAGATATACGAAAAAGTGAGTATTGAAAACAAGAGTATGCTAATAATGAGGGCTAATCCCAGCAAAATAAAAAACGAATTAAATATTCCGGATGACTGTTGGAAAGGTTTCGTATGGAATAATCACCAACCTGATCTTCCTATTCCTTCACATAGTGTACCTACCTCTCAATATAACAGCAGATATATTCTGAATTTTTCTGTCAGCGGGGAATTTGATTTGGACGTATGCTATCTCCCGAATGACAGCGAAAATGCTATATGGCTGTTTGGAAAGTATTTTTGCTGTAAATAATGATAGATATGAAGAAGAGGAGTAATTGATTTAGAGGCGATTTTAGTGTGATTAAAAATGTATTTCGTCACTATCCAATATACAAGATACTATTGATGATGCTGTGGAAGACCTGATAGTTTGTTGTCAAAACAACAGAGGAACGCTCAAATGATACTATATCACGGAACAAATGTTGAATAATTGCTCTAAAATGGAATGTCTGTGCCGATAGGATGATTATCGGTAATATTTTCTTCATAAAACAATTAGTGAATACTACCCCAATAGAGGTCTTATAGACGGTTATCGATATTACATTTGCAAATAAGGTGACCCATCACTTCCCCAAAAAATAGCAAGGGGCTGCCCATTATTTTGGTGCAGCCCCTTGCATTATATATAGTCAAAACAGATTACGACTCGCGGCCGTGGCAGTTTTTGTATTTCTTACCACTACCACAGGGACAGGGATCGTTACGACCCACCTTGGGTGCTACCACGATGGGGGTACGAGGTTGGGGCGCGTGTTGTGCCGATGCTTGGCGTGCTGCCTCCATCGAGCCTGCTCCGGGGTATTGCTCCTTGCTCTCGCGATATTGTGGAGTGGCACGACGTTGCTCGGGTGCCGATTGACGCATATCCTCGGGCTCACGAACATATATCTGTCCACGCATAAGCATTGCTATTACCTTGCGATTCATATTGTTGAGCATCTCCTCAAAGAGTTTGAACGACTCAAGTTTATATATCAACAAAGGATCTTTTTGCTCGTAAGAGGCGTTTTGTACCGATTGACGCAATTGGTCGAGTTCACGCAAGTGTTCTTTCCACGCCTCATCGATAACCATCAGCATCACAGCCTTTTGGAAGTTTTTCACCACGCTGCGCGACTCCGAGTCGTATGCTTCTTGCAGGTCGCAGGGAATACCGAATACGCGCTTACCATCGGTGATAGGTACACGAATAAGGCCTTGCAAGTTGCGCTCCTCAACGAAGGGTTTGATATTGAGGTGAGCAATCTCGGCCATACGGTCGCCTTTGCGTTTGAAAGCCTCTACAACGGCTGTATTGAGCATTTCGATACGTTCGGGCTTGCGCATACCGTAGAAGGTATTGGCATCGGCAGGCATTTCGATAGCAAATATCTTGAACACCTCCATCGACAAGTCCTCATAGTCGGTTATATTGTCATACTCGCCCACAAGCGACTCTATCATATCGTAGAAGGTATTGAGGATGTCGATACCGATACGCTCACCCATCAAGGCGTGGTGACGCTTCGAGTATATAACGCTACGTTGGGTGTTCATCACGTCGTCATATTCGAGCAAGCGTTTACGAATACCGAAGTTGTTCTCCTCAACGCGACGTTGGGCATTTTCGATAGAGTTGGTTACCATCTTATGCTCCAACATTTCATCTTCCTTGAAGCCCAGACGGTCGAGCATCTTCACAACATTGTCGGTGGCAAAGAGGCGCATTACAGTATCCTCGAACGACACAAAGAATACCGATGAGCCCACGTCGCCTTGACGTCCCGAACGACCACGCAACTGGCGATCGACACGACGCGACTCGTGACGCTCGGTACCTATAATGGCAAGACCACCGGCCTCGCGCACCTCGGGGGTGAGTTTGATGTCGGTACCACGACCTGCCATATTGGTAGCGATGGTTACCACGCCCTTTTCACCGGCACGAGCCACGATATCGGCCTCTTTTTGGTGCAACTTGGCATTCAATACGTTGTGTTGTATCTTGCGTTGTGTGAGCATACGGCTCAACAACTCCGAAATCTCTACCGAGGTTGTACCCACAAGCACAGGACGACCTTGAGCCACCATCTCTACAATCTCCTCGATGATAGCGTTATACTTGGCACGCTTGGTCTTATACACACGGTCGTTCATATCGACACGCGCTATGGGCTTGTTGGTAGGTATGGTTACCACATCGAGTTTATAGATATCCCAGAACTCGCCTGCCTCTGTCTCGGCAGTACCGGTCATACCGGCAAGTTTGTGATACATACGGAAGTAGTTTTGCAGTGTGATAGTGGCAAATGTTTGTGTGGCAGCCTCTACCTTCACGCGCTCCTTGGCCTCGATTGCTTGGTGCAAGCCGTCAGAGTAGCGACGACCTTCCATAATACGACCGGTTTGTTCATCGACAATTTTCACTTTGTTGTCGATAACCACATATTGGTCGTTGAGGGCAAAGAGTGTATATGCCTTCAAGAGTTGGTGTACGGTGTGAACACGCTCGGCCTTGATGGCATAGTTTTGCAAATATTCATCTTTTTTGTTTTGACGTTCTTCGGCAGTTATATCCTCATTTTCGAGCAGTGCAAGTTGCTCGCTGATGTTGGGCAATACGAAGAACTCGGGGTCGGCACTCTTACCGGTCATAGCATCGATACCCTTATCGGTGAGGTCTATGCTGTTATTTTTCTCATCTATCACGAAGTAGAGTTCATCGGTAATTTCGTGCATACGACGGTTGTTCTGCTCCATATAGATGGCCTCGGTTTCGAGCATCAACGACTTGATACCCGGCTCGCTCAAGTAGCGTATCAAGGCACTGTTCTTGGGCAGACCTTTAAAGCAACGGAACAAGAGTATAGCACCCTCCTCCTTTGTTTTCTTGTCCTCCGAGGCTATCTTCTCTTTCGCCTCGGCAAGCATACGGGTTACAAGTGTACGTTGCGTCTTGACAAGTTCCTCCACCTTGGGACAGAACTCCTCAAACATCTGGTCCTCGCCTTTGGGTGTAGGACCCGAAATAATCAACGGTGTACGGGCATCATCGATAAGCACTGAATCGACCTCATCGACAATAGCGTAGTTGTGAGGGCGTTGTACAAGGTCTTGGGGTGAGCCGGCCATATTATCGCGCAAGTAATCGAAACCAAACTCGTTGTTTGTACCGAAGGTAATATCGGCCTCGTAAGCCTTACGACGCGCAGGCGAGTTGGGTTGGTGCTTGTCGATACAATCGACCGAAAGTCCGTGGAACATATATAGAGGCCCCATCCACTCCGAGTCACGCTTCGAGAGGTAATCGTTCACAGTAACGACGTGTACACCATTACCGGTCAACGCATTGAGGAACACAGGCAAGGTAGCCACAAGGGTTTTACCCTCACCGGTAGCCATCTCGGCAATCTTACCTTTGTGCAGTACCACACCACCGATAAGTTGCACATCGTAGTGTACCATATTCCAAGTAACCTCATTACCACCGGCAATCCAATGGTTTTGGTATATAGCCTTATCGCCATCGATACGCACAAAGTCGTGAGCGGCTGCGAGGTCTCGGTCAAATTGGTTGGCAGTAACAACAATCTCCTCATTGCCTGCAAAACGGCGTGCTGTCTCCTTCACAACGGCAAATACTTCGGGCAGAGCCTCGTCAAGACCCTCTTCGAGTTTCTTGAGAATCTCTTTCTCCAACTTGTCAACCTCGCTCCACAACGGTGCACGCTTGTCGTAGTCGATAGTTTCAATCTCGGCTTTTATAGTAGCGATGCGCGCGCGTTCGGGTGCAACTCGGTCGCGCAAGTTTTGTTTAACTACATCTATACGCAAGCGCAACTCATCGTTCGACAAGTTCTCAAGTGTAGGATAAATTGCCTTAATTTTCTTGATATAAGGCTCAACCTCCTTGATGTCGCGTTGCGACTTGTTACCAAATATTTTCTTTAGAAAATCATTAAATCCCATATATAAGTTCTTTTGGTTTCGTGATTAATAACGGGTATAAAACCCCAAAAACGGATGCAAAAATAGTGATTTTTTTCGGCAGTGCCTAATAAATAGGCAATTAGATGCGACAAAATAATGCTCGACGAAGAAAAATCGCTCAGCAATATTTTCAGCGCACGATATCGATGGGTCGTGCCGTACTGCCATTCGGGGCGCGTATGCGTAGGATACGGGCTACTGTAGGTGCTATTTGTGTAACATCTACGGGGCACTCTATCTTTTGAGCCGGCACATTGGGAGCCAACAACATAAACGGTGTTGCCACGGCATTGTGACGTATATATTCGCGCGTATCGGCCTTATCCTCATATACAATCTCCCAGCCGGGAATAAACTCGACAAATACATCGCCCGAATGTTGCGATGATAGCCCACGACGCAAACGGTCGGTCTGCTCGTTGGTGCTGCGCAACAATATGCGTTGCAGGGTATAGACATCTTGTATGCCCTGCATATCCATCAGGAATTGTGCCGACTTATCGCGCACCTCATCAAGATCAAGTGCCTTGTCCTTGATAAGTGTACGATTCAAATAGAACTGATTGTCGCTGAACCCTACCACCCAATCGCCATTGCCATAGAGTGCCATCAGGTACATATTGAGCAACGAAACAGCACGCTTGGGGTAAAACTCGCCCGACTGTATCTTGTAGAACGACGGCTCACGACCTTCGCCCGTAAAATATCCTGTTGAGGTTATAAAGAGCACTGTTTTATCGATACCTACCGTTGCATCTATCGCCTCGATAAGTCGTGTCAACTCGGCATCCAAGCGTACATAGGCATCTTGCAACTCGAGTCCATACTGCTGCACAGTGCCATTCTTAAACGGAGCAAGAGTATAACCGATATTTATCATATCGAGTTGTCCACGCTGCCCCAAAGAGGCATTTTTCAGCAAGTCGATGGCAACATTGGTTACACTTGCATTGGCCAGAGGCGAGGTTTTATACTCACGATAGCGATCATAGTTATTGCGAGCAAAGGAGTGTCGGAAAGGAGTCGAACGCATCTGATAGGGCAATGCCGTATATTGCTCGGGCTGTTTCAACGGTGTCCACGACGTAGTATCGAGTACTTGCGCCGGAGTGTGCGCATAGAAGGGATGAACGATATGAGCCGGTGCATCGAAATAGTAGGTTGTGGTGACCCAGCGTCCTGTCTTATCATCTACCCACAAAGCGCTATTGGCTATGTGACCGGCCGACAAGATGGCAGTAGCGGCATCGGGGGCTACCGAATATACTCTGCCCAATCCGTTACCCACAATCTTCACTTCGTCGCTCAAGTTGGATACCTGCATAGCCGTAGCCGAGAAGGTGTCGTCGGTAGCATTTCCCATAAAATTATCATCATACAGGATGTTGCGTTTTTTACGGCTCGCCACATCATATACCTCATCAGCCACAATTCCGTTATATAGAGGTATCGTTCCGGTATATATGGCAGCAGTTGAGATAGCCTTATCGAGCATCGGAAAATCGTACGACAATTCATCACACACTACACCCTCCTGCAAGATTTTCTTAAAACCTTTTTCGCCAAACAGTTGCTGCAACGCATAGAGGTAGTCGCTGCGCAGTTGATCGACCGTAATACCCACAACCAACTGTGGAGCATCGGTCGTAGCCTGCGCTTGCACAGGAACAACAACCAACGAGAGTAACAGTGATGCTATAACCTTATTCATAAGTTGGTTTTACTTTTTATATTTCAAATAATTGTATGAGCGCAATGCCGACAGCATCACCAAGGGGATAAATGCCGCATTGATAACCTGCACCCTACATAGTGCCAATATAGCAAAGAGCGTAAGCAATACCATATTGACAATGTGATAATAACGAGCCACAACACCCCATCGGCTTATATACGGCACAAAAACAGGGATTATGGCAAGTGGCGTCAACCATAACGCATTGATGTTGATTGTTGTTGCAGGATGTTCAGAGCAGAATACCAAAAAGTATATAATACAGCCCATCACAAAGAACAACAAATTAAACACCGTATCGAACCATCGCGATACTCGCTTGCGACGCACATCGATTATCGTTACAACAACTCCCAACAACAACACAAGGAGTGTACACATCATAGGCGAGAGATACCAAGGCGTGGGAGGCAATATAGGCACTATATCGGAGTCGTACAGCGTTGTCTCCTCTCGCACCAACGGGCGTTCATTACCCTCGGCATCCACAATTACGGCATCTCGGCACGCCTCTCGCAATATCAAGGGAATAAACATCTGCTCTTGCCACGTTGTCGCCTTATCAAGATCGTGACCCAATGCCAAGTCGATACCGAATATTAACCAACTGTAATTGGTACCATAGTGTCGTATGATGTCGCGAAACGACACCACCGTATCCGGCTCATTGAAAACAACTTGCTCGCCACAGGCATTCATAGCCGACACCGACATATCGCGTGGGCGCGTAGCACAATTGTCAAACAAGAAATTATATCTATACACCCTATTTTGTGGCTCGGCATTGACAAGCAGTCGTTCAAACAGCATCTCCTTCTCTTGTTGCGACATATTCAATTCCTGCTCGACAACCGTTGAGCCCCGATACACATAGTCGGGCATAAAATAGACAAAATCATATACGCCCAACTTATAGTCGGTTTCACCTTTTACAAATTTATAGATAAAATTTCCACTACCGAATGAGAACATTCCGTAGTTGAAAGCCAAGTCAACAGCATCGACTCCACTGCGTTGTACACGCACAGCCGCGTGACCAAAGATTTGATACACATCGGGGCCCGGGTCGCAAGTAATAAGGCTGATGCGCAGCGTATCGGCCATAGCACTATCGACAACGACCTTTTGCACAGGAGTCGCTGCATAATGCCATATCGACGTAACTACAAACAGTAATAAAAGACTTATCTTTCGTAACATACTACGAGCGTTTATCTAAATCGGCGATAAAGTTACGACAAATATAGCGAATCAGCGTGCTAAACCCACACATTATTTATTTTTAACGTAAAACTTTGTAGAAGTGTTAAACATCATAAATCGTGAAATATCATAAGGGTTGTAGCGCGTTATAAGAAAATAAGTTGTAAATTTGCCTAAAACTATGAGTTGTATGAAGAGAATATTGTTTATAGCAGCCTTATGCGCCACACTGCTCACTGCACTGTCGGCACGGGGCGAAAGTGCCAAAATAAAATTCGACAATACGATGCACGATTTTGAAGTTGTTGCCGAAGATGGTGGTCGTGTATCGCATAGTTTTGAGTTTACCAACACAGGCAACTCGGCATTGGTTATATTTGAGGTAACAACCAACTGTGGCTGCACCGTAGCCGAGTACCCCCAAGCCCCCATCGTTCCGGGTGGACAAGGCAACATAACCATAACCTTCGACCCCAAGGGCAACCCGGGCGAATTTGCCAAAGAGATAATTGTAAAATCAAACGCCAACAAAAAGAAAACCCGACTGCACATCAAGGGAATGGTGATGCCTCGACAGTAAAAAGCCCTTTATATGAAACATCTACGCAATATATTAGCCACATTACTTGCTCTTATAGCAAACATTGCCATAGCACAGCCTGTAATAGTATTCGACAAACAACGCCACGACTTTGGCACAATAGAAGAAGCCAACGGCAAGGTAACTTACGACTTTGTCTTTGTAAACACAGGCAACGAGCCATTGGTGATATCCAATGTACGCACATCGTGTGGTTGTACAGCTCCCGAATACAGCCAAGAGCCAGTAGCACCGGACAGCGTGGGTAATGTTAAGATTACGTTCGACCCCTCGGGGCGTCCCGGCAAGTTCAGCAAGAGTATCTATGTATATACCAATACCGAGCCAAACCGAACAATCCTTCGCATCATAGGTGAGGTTGCGCGTTCGGGCAAGAAGATTGACACCCAATACGCCTATCGCATAGGCAATATGGCACTCAAGTCGTTGCATATACCATTGGATAAGATTGTAAAAGGACGCATATCGACAGGCTCTATCGAGGTAGCCAATGTGGGTAATGACACCCTCATACCCCTGATAGAAAATACGCCCAATCACATCAATGTAGGTTTTATGCCCTCGGTATTACCTCCTAACACTACAGGTACACTCAATATCACTTACGACCCCGATGCCATAGACGATTGGGGCTACCGACGCGATGAGTTCAACATAGTAAAAGAGTCGGTGGGTATAACTCCCGAAAATGAGGCACAATACAACACCATAACCCTGTCGGGCGTACTGCAAGAGGACTTCGACAGTTACACCGACGAGCAACGCGAGAATGCGCCTATACTTGTCGTTGGCAACAACAATGTCAACTTCAAGGTTGTAAAAGGCACGCAGAAAGTTCAACGCGAGGTATATGTAGTCAACGCCGGCTTCAGCCCCCTTGTAATACACAAAGTTCGTTGCGACAACAGTGCCATACAGGCTCATATAAAGAAAACCAAACTCAAACCAGGACAATCGACCAAACTTATCATCGAGGCAGACCCGATGCGAGCCAAGTCGAATACACTGATAAGCGACCTATACATTGTAAGCAATGACCCCGGCAAGCCATCACAGGCCATTCGTGTGACTGCCGAATTTCAATAGCAACCTATAATCGACAAACAAATAAAAACACACCTTATATGGAACACCCCGAAAACGACGACCTCTATGCAGGACTTACCGTAAACAAAGGCATAGAACAACCCCCTTCGATAAATCCCTATCTCAAGAAACGCGCTCGTCGCAAGTTATACACAGCCAGCGAATATGTCGAAGGCATACTCAAGGGCGACCTCTCTCTCTTGAGCCAAGCAGTAACATTGGTTGAGAGTAACCTCTATGAGCATCGCACATTGGCACAAGAGGTGATAGAGAAGTGCTTGCCTCACACCTGTCAATCGGTGCGTATAGGTATCACCGGTGTACCGGGTGCCGGCAAGAGTACATCAATCGATGCCTTCGGACTACACGTCTTGAAAAAACCCGGCAACAAACTTGCCGTACTTGCCATCGACCCAAGTAGCGAACGCTCAAAGGGTAGTATATTGGGCGACAAAACCCGTATGGAGAAGTTATCGGTACATCCCGATGCCTTCATTCGCCCCAGCCCCTCGGCCGGCTCATTGGGTGGCGTGGCGCGTAAGACACGCGAAACCATTGTACTATGTGAGGCAGCCGGATTCAACAATATATTTGTCGAAACTGTTGGTGTAGGACAAAGCGAAACAGCCGTACACTCGATGGTCGATTTCTTCCTGCTCATACAACTTGCCGGAACAGGCGATGAGTTGCAAGGCATCAAGCGTGGTATTATGGAGATGGCCGACGGTATTGTTATCAACAAAGCCGACGGCAACAACATCGAGCGCGCACAATTGGCGCAAGCACAATTCCGTAACGCACTGCACCTCTTCCCTCTGCCCCCATCGGGATGGTCACCCAAGGTACTCACCTACTCGGGCTACTACGAGTTGGGTATTGCCGAGGTGTGGGATATGATATACGAGTACCTCGACTTTGTACACAAAAACGGATATTTCGAGCATAAACGCCAAGAACAAGCCAAATATTGGATGTACGAAACAATAGATGAGAAGTTGCGCAACCACTTCTACAACGACGCTATCATTCGCGAAATGCTCGATGAAAAAGAGCATCGCATCCTTACCAATATGCAAAGTTCGTTCACAGCCGCACACGATGTACTCGACTATTACTTCAGCCACAAAGACGAGTAATTTATAACCTATATAAAACAACAAAGCGATGCACTCCGTATTGGGATGCATCGCTTTGTGTATATGCTTCAGTTGCTATTATTATAACTCACGAACGACTCTAAAACCAAAATTTGTAGCAATAGCCGTAGGATATTGACAGTCGCGATCGGTTATACGACAACTCTCTGCTCCAAAAGCCCAAGAACCTCCACGCAAAACGTGATATTCGCCATCTTCGGCACCCTTAGGATTATGAGTAGGAGAGTTAGCATAGTAATAACCGTCGTACCAATCGCTACACCACTCCCACATATTGCCACTCATATCGTATATACCCAATTCATTCGATTTTTTTCTTCCCACCGGGTGAACTAGCGTATTGGCGTTAGACTTATACCACGCCACCTCGCCAACGTTGTTACTGCCACTATATACATAACCTTTCGACTCCTTGCCACCTCGAGCAGCATATTCCCATTCGGCTTCGGTAGGCAGACGATATTTCTTACCGGTAAGGCGTGATAGTTCCATACAGAATGTGGTTATTTGTTCTCTATCGATATAATAAATAGGATAATTATCACCCACACAAGATGTACCAAAGTTTTTGGATATTTCTACAATAACATCACGACCCATAACAGCCTCCCACAACTCTTGTGTAACTTCATACTTACCTATATAATAGGAAGATAGGGTTACATTATGAATAGGCTGTTCATCACCATCGCCATTATCACTACCCATTGCGAATGTTCCACCCTCTACGTAGATCATATCAAAATCAGCACCGGCTGCTTTCTCGGTATAGTTGCTGCCATTACCCGGCTCATCAGTATCATCACAACTGCATAATGCTACAAGCAATAAGGGCAATAACGCCCAACTTTTCATTGATAATTTCATAATATTAATTTGTTTGATGTATTAGATTATATTCATTATTTTGCAAATATATACATAACTGTCGATTCTTATCATCTGTTTTATTTCTTTAACATTACACAACCTATCGAAATAATCGCTTATCGGTTAACAACAAGAAAATCGAAATATACTTTTTGCAACCTGCGCAAACAATAAAACACTGTTTTTACCGTTTACAACATAGTTATGACTATCTCTAAACATATCAAATACATATTGGTGGCACTCCTTGTCGCCATAAGTTGTTGTGCCTCAATGGCTCAACCGGGTGGAGGTGGTCAAGGAAAGAAAATACAAAATCTGCCCTTTGCCGACTATAAGCGCATTCACTTTGGCTTCTCGGTAGGTATGCACGTGCAAGACCTTACGTTTACACACAACGGATACACCTCGCCCGAGGGCGAAAATTGGTATATGGAAGTACCCTCTTTCTCGCCGGGATTTTGTGTAAACTTGATGGCCGACCTATACCTATGCCCACACCTCAACCTGCGCGTGTCGCCGGGCATATACTTCGGTAACAAGGTAGTAAAGTTTAGGGAAGAACACACCGGCACGGTAGAATCGCAAAATATCAAGTCGAACTATATCGTTCTGCCTATCGACCTCAAGTTCAGCGCCAAACGCTGGGACAACATACGCCCCTACATTTCGGCCGGCGTAATGGGTACACTCGATGTAGCCAAGCAGGAAAACTCATTCCTCAAGATGAATCCCCTCGATTGCTATCTGACGTTTGCCTTCGGTTGCGACACCTACCTACCCTACTTCAAGTTCATTCCCGAAGTAAAATTCTGTATAGGACTCACCGATGCCCTCGATCGCAATCGCGACCTACCCAACCCATCGGATATCAAGTACACCAACTCCATCAAGAAAATGCGCTCAAGTATGATAGTGCTTACATTCTATTTTGAGTAATTTTTCTTGCAAGTTATTTCGCGCACAATAATATATATTCATTGCTTTTTTTGTACTTTTGTACTACTGATACAAAAGTTGTTGATGTTCATTCGGTTATGAAAGTAGTCCTTATCAATACATCCGAGCGGCGAGGTGGTGCTGCTATAGCGTGCAATAGGCTGACACAGGCTCTTTGCAAAGCCGGTGTTGAGGCGCGTATGCTTGTGGCTACTGCCGATACCGATAAGGTGGATGGTTACTGCAACACTACTTGGAAACGCCGACGATACAAGTGGGCTTTCTTGTGGGAGCGATTGGGCATATTTATCCACAATGGGTTCTCTCGCAAGAATCTTTTTGCCGTTTCTACGGCTTCCGACGGACTTGATATTGCCTCACATCCGGCTCTCAAGGATGCCGATGTGATACACTTGCATTGGGTCAATCAGGGTTTCTTGTCACTTGCCGGTCTGCAACGCATTCTATCGCTGGGCAAACCTGTTGTGTGGACTATGCACGATATGTGGGCTGTTACGGGTATATGTCACCACGCTCGTACTTGCACCGGCTACACGCAGTCGTGTGGCAATTGTATGTTTCTCAATAGCCACAATGCAAAGGACTTGTCGCACCTCACGTTCAACAAGAAACAACGCTGCTACGGTACTGCCCCCATCCATTTTGTAACGTGCAGTGCTTGGTTGCGCAAGTTGGCCGAAAAGAGTGCTTTGATAAAACCCTCCGACTCGGTACGCAATATACCCAACCCCATCGATACCGACTTCTTCTGCCCGGGTAATAAGGGCGATGCACGCTTGTCATTGGGGCTGCCGAGCGATAAGAAGTTAATACTGTTTGGTGCTGTAAATGCAGCCGACAAACGCAAGGGCATAGACTACTTTATCGAAACGCTCAATATCCTACACAAAGACTACAGCGAACTGAACGACAGCATACAATTGGTTGTCTTTGGCAATACGGGTAATATGCCCCTCGACAGCCTGCCATACCCTTGCACCTCGTTGGGGTATGTAAGCGATTCCGACAAGATAAGGGCTATGTATAGGGCTGTAGATGCCTATGTAACCCCCTCGCTCGAAGAAAACTTGCCCAACACTATTATGGAGGCTATGGCTTGTGCTACGCCTTGCGTGGGATTTGAGATTGGCGGCATACCCGAGATGATTGATGCCGACAACGGCTATGTAGCCCGATATAAGGATGCCAATGATATGGCTGCCGGTATTGCCAAGGTGCTGCACAACGACAACAATTCCGATATGGGTATTGCTGCCCGACAAAAGGTATTGAACGAATACAGCGAAGAGAGTGTTGCCCAACGCTACACGGCTCTTTACCAATCTATACAATCGAAATAAAGGTTATGAACGGCGCACCTCTCTTTTCAATCATTACAATTACCTACAACGCAGCAACTACGTTGCCTCACACGTTGCGCAGTGTTGAGTGTCAGGGTTACAAGAACTATGAGTATATCGTAATAGATGGTGCTTCGAAGGACAATACGGTAGAGTTGGTAAAACAATCGACGCTACCTATACGATGGGTAAGCGAGCCGGACAAGGGTTTGTATGACGCTATGAACAAGGGCTTGCGAATGGCTGTTGGCGAGTACCTTATCTTCTTGAATGCCGGTGATAGTTTCCACGCCGACAATACCTTGCAACTGATAGCCGATGCCATAGGCAACAGCCGTCCCGGGGTTGTATATGGCGAAACAGCGATTGTCGATGCCAATCGACAATTCCTAATGATGCGCCGCCTGCAAGCACCCGAGCAACTTACTTGGCGCAGTTTTGCGCAAGGTATGCTGGTGTGTCACCAAGCCTTCATTGCACGTCGCGACATTGCTCCTGAATATGATTTACAATACCGATTCTCGGCCGATGTCGATTGGTGTATAAGATGTATGAAGCAGACCGATGAGTTACTGAACACGCATCTTACCATTATAGATTATCTGAACGAAGGAGAAACGACCCGAAATCACAAGGCATCGCTTAAGGAACGTTATGCCATTATGTGCCGGCACTATGGCACACTGCCCACTATATTACGTCACGTTGAGTTTGCCTTTCGCTATGCAATGGCACGCCTACAAGGCAAGGAATAAGTGTAAGTCAACGCTCACGCAAGAATTGCGACAACTCATCGAACGAGTGCAAGGCAACCTCACAGCCGGCATCCTTCCACACCAACGACTGCTTGTTCACAACACGCAACACCGGCATAGCCGATGTTTCACTGTCGAACGACACACCATACCCATTGCGATTGAGCATATTGACAGTCCAATGCAGCAATGTTTCATCCACGCACTCCACCACAACAGTCTTGCGCCGTTGCACCGTAGGATAGTAACTACCGTGCAAGGGGTCGAAATGTATCTCGGTGTGAGGGAACAGGTTGTTAAATCCACCTGAAAGTATCAAGTCCTCGGTAACACCGGTTACCAAGCCGTTCTCGCGAGAAAGCAACCACAAACGATCGCTCAATACCAACGCCTGTTCGATATCGTGTGTCGAGAGTAATATAGCACGTTGATGCTCTACAGCAATGCGATGCAACAACGACATCACCTCTATGCGACTAACAATATCGAGAAAAGCCGTAGGCTCATCAAGAAGCACGATAGGACACTCTTGCGCCAAGGCCTTGGCTATCATCACTTTTTGTCGCTCACCATCGGAAAGCGAGGCCATATATCGCAACTGCTTGTCGGCTATACCACAAGCCTCCAACGATTGGTCAACTACCACCTTGTCGTGAGCCGAAAGTCGGCCGAAGAAACCCGTATGAGGTTGTCGCCCCAACGCCACCACCTCGCGCACCGTAAGGCCTCCGATAGCAGTTTTATCGGTCAATACCACTCCGATAGTACGCGACAGATTGTGTCGGCTCATTCCTTTCAGCAAGGTGCCATTCACCCACACATCGCCCGACAGGGATGGCTGTGAGCCCGACAAGGTACGCAACAAAGTCGATTTACCTGCACCATTGGCACCCAATAGGCAGGTCAACTCACCGGCATAGAGTGCTATATCAAGGTTGCGATGCACACACTTGACACCTTCACCTCCGGTACGATAACCTATGTCGAGATGCTGAGCCGATATGACAGGGGTAGGAATCATCCGTTGAAGTAACTTATTTTCTTTTGATTAACAATAACATATATTATAACAGGCGCACCTATCAAGGGGGTAACGGCATTGATAGGTATAATACCGTTGTCGCCGGGTAGGACACTTATTATATTGCACAACAGCAATACTACACCACCACACAACATTGTTACGGGCAATAGAGTATTGTGATTGCTACTATTCAACAACAGGCGCGCTATGTGAGGCACCGATAGCCCTATAAAGGTAACAGGCCCACAAAAGGCCGTCGTAGTGGCTGTAAGCAAGCCCGTAGCCAACAACAAGAGGTTGCGGGTCATAGAGATATTTACGCCCAAATTCTCGGCATAGCGCGTACCCAAGAGCATAGCATTGAGGGGTTTCGACAGCAGGAATGCTATAACAAGCCCACAAACTGCCGTAACCGAATAGACCGGCAGTTGCTGCAACGACACACTGCTCAAGTTGCCCATACCCCACATCGTATAGGCGTGTACTTGGTCGGCACTCGCAAAAAAGTTAAGCAAAGATATCAGCGACGAGGTAAGATAACCTACCATCATACCTATGATGAGCAACATCAGGTTGTTGCGTACAAAAGTCGAGAAGAAAAGTATCACAGCCATTACTGCCGATGCACCCACAAATGCACCTACAATGGTTGCCAAGAATGCCGACACACCACTGCCCACGACCATAGCACCACCGGCAAGCATCACTACAGCCACGCCCAACGATGCACCGGTATCGATACCCAATATCGAAGGGCCTGCCAAGGGGTTATTGAAGGTAGTCTGCAACAACAAGCCGGCTACGGCAAGGCTGCAACCTGCCAACAACGCAGTCACTGCTTGTGGTATGCGCGACTCAAGTATGATATATCGCCAACTCTCGCGCGCGCACTCCTGCCCCGTCAGCACATTGAACACCTCTTGCACCGGTATAGCCACCGAGCCTACAAAGAGGTTGGCCACCAACAATATGGCTACAAGAATTGTCAGCGTGACAATCAACAGCGTACTATGCGACAGGCTACGACTCATAATGCGATAGGATGAAAATAATAGGGTGTATAACCCTCAAACAACTGTGGATGAAATATAGCACTCAAGTCTTGCAACAAACGCTCAGGGTGGAAAGGAGTCTCCTCATAATAACGATAGTAGCGAGTATTGCAATCGTATATCTGCTTCTGCTCAAAAGCCTTGAAACGAGTATAAGGGGCATACTCCTCGGCCAAACTCTTATATGTCATCTGCGCCTCGGAGTGATGTTTTATCAGCCAATAGTCGGCATCCTGCGCCTGCTCAAATACCTCCTCGAACGACAAGGGTATCGAGCCCGATGCCTCATTGTCACGCCAAGGATACAAAGCCCCTGCATCGGCCAACATTTGTGCCATATAACTCTTACCTCCAGGCACATACCACACAGCACCGGTACGACGTTCGGTAAAGACTTTGGGGTGGACATCGGCTTGCGACACTCGCTCGCGCGTGGTAAGGTAGGCCTCCTCGACGGCTGCAAAGAGCGAATCGGCCTGTACTTCACAACCATACAGCCAACCAAATACTCTCACCCATTCGGCTCGACCCAATGGCGATACCTCCATATAATCGGCACACTCGATGATAGGTATGCGACTGTTTTTCAATCGGTCATACCTACTATTTTCGTAAGGCGACAATAAAATAGCATCGGGCGACAGGTCTATAATCTGCTCCAAGTCGGGAGCAACCGAACTGCCGGCATCGACAAGAGTCTTATCGGCCAAGCGTTGACGCAACTCATCGACATAGACATACTCACTGTCACATATTCCTCCTATCGCATCGAGGGAGTTCAACTCTTTCAGCAAACTGCAATGCACCGACGAAAAGACTACCGAGCGTTGCAATGGCGTGCGCACCACACAACCTTGTGGCAACTTATGTGGCAACTCCTCATCGCGATTGACAAGGATATAACTCTCCAACAGACGCGTAGTATCCCACGGATCGACAACATCTACACGGCGATAGCCCTCACCTTGTGACAATCGAAATCCGGCAGCATACTTCACCTCGATATTTTCTTCGGCGAACTCGCCATTGCCCTGCGACGATGTGCCACATCCCACCATCAGGCAGCATATAACAACGATTGAGATAAGAATGAGGAACAGACGTTTCATATCAGATAGGGATCCTTTTTGTTTTTACTATGTTATCTTGCCGTTATGTGGAAACAACTCTGCTTTACTTCATACTTCACATAACAATGTCCCATCGCACGCAGGTCGTACAACACCTCGGCAAGCGTCTCTTTCAACCGATACTCGGGCATAAACGTTGTGCTGTCGGTGCGATTATACTTGATATACGAAATATCGAAAGTCGTTCCGTAACGGTGTGCCGAATTGGCACTTGCATTGCTGTTGCGACGGCGCAAGCGGCGCACACTGTCGTCGGTACGCAACAAACTTGTCACAATAATTTGATAACCGTCAACACCGTGAGAGGCCAACGAATCTTGAAAATTCTTTCCAATAGTCATCAACATCCACTTGGCGCGAGGTGTCAGATAGGGTGCAGAGTGCGTAAGGGGCTTTATAGCATAGTATTTGCAACTATCAACCTTCGCCAACTGCTCAAAACGGCACTGCTCGGCAGCCTCAAAGTCCTTGAGAGGCTCAATACCATACTCGCGTGCTACTGCCAGATGCGCATCATTCTTGTCGTTGAATGTACGGCGATACCCTCGCGACAACTTACGGTGACGGCTTATTTGCACCTGCTCCATTTCACTCTCGGCCAGCAGGCTGTCATTCTCGATATATACAATATCCTCATCATCGGCATAAGCAGCATTGCCATCGGGCGACTTGCTGCAAGCCACCGACAACACACCGATAACGACACACAATAATATGCTATACAGTCTATTCATCGGCACTATGCGCAGGGAAACCAACACTCTGGGCCAACACCACCTTTTGAGTACGCGACAACTTGAGCAATCGCTTCAACTGCTCGGCATCGAACGAGCCTCGCACCACCGTACCCAATCCTGCCGAAGCACAATAGAGCGATATATTCTGCGAGATAGCACCACAGCAAACGGCAGTCATCTCGGCACTCGCACTCTCGGGCAGGTTACATACATACACAATGTTTACGGCAGCATTCTCAACAAATGGTTGCTTACCCGTGGCAGCCATTATATTCTTATTGACCACTTTCACAAGGCTATGCTGATTGGCATCATAGTAGTATGCACCATCCTTGGTACACACATAGAGCGTTATTTCCTGACGGTCGAGAGCCGACGGAGCAGTACGCTTATCATCGCGATTATAGCCCCAACCAGCCCACAACAGATTCGACATTGTTTGCAAATCGAGAGGACGCACCACATACTCACGTTCCGAGCGAAGATTCTCCAAAGCCTCCTTCAACGAAGCCTCGGCATCCAACGCCGGATCGGGCATCTTCACCTCCTGTCCCATAGCCACAAAGGCCGTAACAGAAAGAAACAACGAGCATAACAAAATATTCGCTTTCATAATTGGTCGTATTTAAATATCATAGCAAAGATACGAAGAACTCGCGAGAAAAAGGCAGGAAATTGGGAAATAATGCAATTCGTTGGTAGATTGTTTAATACGCAACGGGCTTCCGTGGTTGTAATGCGGTCCTGAAAGACCGTATATAGATGAGTTAAGATGTAG